>CAZYNA010000062.1:0-14186 GCA_964648775.1 uncultured Proteiniphilum sp.
AATTGAAAATATCTAATTGCTAATCTGCTTTTTATAAGAAGCCGCACCGGTGGAAAATGTCGAAACTCCGTTTGACAGGATTTGAGTGTCTCGGTATCTTTGTAATCCGCTGTTCTGATAAATCAGAATCCCGTAGGCTGCGGCCCGCCATCGAAACCAAAAACGTGTCTCGGTTTTAAAAATGTAATTGATGAGTTTCCCAATCGACCAATGCGGCAATAACTCTATCATTTTATATTTCAAAGATAATGGGTTGTAACCAATAAACCAAATTATTTATGTTATTTTTTTGCCTGAACCGGCTCCAATATCAAGCAATTGTCTTAATAAACAGAACTATGCTTGATTTATAAAGCGATTTATATCGGCATCGGTAACTTCATGATTTGTTAGATCACCAGCCAGATATTGGTCATATGCACTCATATCAATCAGTCCGTGTCCTGAGAGATTAAATAAAATAACCCTTTTCTTACCCTCTTCTTTAGCCAAATTAGCTTCTCTGATAGCTGCTGCAATGGCATGAGTTGATTCCGGTGCTGGCACAATACCTTCTGTTTGAGCAAAAAGTACCCCTGCCTCAAACGTTTCAAGTTGCTTTATGGCTGTAGCTTCAATTAATCCGTCGCTTAATAGCTGGCTAACTATGCTTCCTGCTCCATGATATCTTAAACCGCCTGCATGTATATTTGCAGGTGCAAATTTATGCCCGAGTGTAAACATTGGAATTAGGGGTGTATATCCTGTTTCATCACCAAAGTCATATTTAAACTTACCTCTTGTAAGTTTAGGACATGATGCGGGTTCAGCAGCTATGAATCGTGTGTTTTTATCACCATTCATATTATGACGCAAAAATGGAAACGTTATACCGGAGAAGTTAGAACCACCTCCAAAGCATCCAATTACTACATCGGGGTATTCTTCGGCCATCTCCATTTGTTTTTCAGCCTCCAGTCCAATTATTGTCTGATGTAATGCAACATGATTCAAAACACTTCCAAGTGTATACTTGCAGTTTGGTGTTTGCATTGCCAGCTCAATAGCTTCAGAAATAGCTGTTCCGAGACTACCTTGATAGTTAGGATTATCAGTAATGATTTTTCGCCCGGCTTTAGTAGACATACTTGGTGAAGCTATCACCTGAGCACCCCATGTTTGCATTAAAGAGCGACGGTATGGTTTCTGTTCGTAGCTAATCTTTACCATATACACCGCAAGCTCAAGTCCGAATGCCTTTGCAGCAAATGCAAGTGCCGTTCCCCATTGTCCCGCACCGGTCTCAGTAGTGATATTTGTCATTCCGTCAATTTTGTTGTAGTAAGCCTGAGGAAGAGCAGAATTTAGCTTGTGTGATCCAACGGGACTAACGCTTTCATTCTTGAAATATATATGAGCAGGGGTGTCTAGAGCCTTCTCTAATGCAGTTGCTCTAACCAATGGAGTGGGGCGGTAAATCTTGTATTTATCTCTTACTTCTTCAGGAATATCAATCCAGGTATCTGTTTGGTTAACTTCCTGGTCCGACAGTTCTTTAGCAAACAGTGGATACAGATCTTCCGCTTTAATTTCCTCCTTGGTTTCAGGATTAAGCATTGGCTGCGGTTTATTTTTCATTTCCGAAACTATATTGTACCACTGAGTTGGTATATCAGCTTCAGGTAAGATAAATTTCTTTCTTTTTTCCATTTCTATTCAGTTCAAGTGTTATAAAATTTCAGTTATACAATTCTCGTTATTTTATTATGTAGAATATTTTCTTCAACAATTGCATCAATAACAGCAACTGCAACCATGTTTACGATATCTCTCACAGGTGTATCCACATCCAGAATATGAACAGGTTTGTTTAATCCCATCTGAATTGGACCGATGAAATCATACATTCCAATTTCCTTCAATAGCTTGTATGATGAGTTTGCAGAGCTAAGGTTAGGAAAAATAAGTGTGTTTACATCTTTATCCCTAAGTTTAGTGAAGGGGTATTTCTTATCACGTAACTCCCTGTTTAATGCATAATTAACCTGCATCTCACCATCAACAACCATGTCGGGATAAGTGTCATGCAATGTTTTAACAACCTGTTGTACACTGGCGGGGCTGCCCACAGAGTCGGCGCCAAAATTTGAATATGACAGCATAGCAATTACTGGATCATAATTGAAAAGCTTAACAGATGCGTTTGCAAGTCGTGCAATATCAATAAGAGTGTCTGTGTCGGGATGTCGGTTGAATAGAGTATCGGCTAAAAAGAGAACACCTTTCTTTGTATTAACAATATGCATTGCTCCAATATGATTTAGCCCTTCTCGTATACCAATCACCTCTTTAGCTACCTCAATTGTATCCTTATACTTACTGAAAACCCCGGTAATCATTGAATCAGCCTCACCGGTTTCTACCATCATCATGCCAAAGAAATCCCTTTCAAACATTTTCTCTTCGGCTTCTTCCAGAGTCATTCCCAGTCGCTTTCTCTTATTGGTAAGTATTTTTGCATATCTTATTCTGCGTGCCTCTTCGCGATCGTGACGAAGATTTACAATCTCCATTCCATTGAGATTTATCTGATTCTCATTAGCTATTTTAGCCAGTTTCTCCTCATTTCCCAACAAAATAGGATGGCATAAACCTTCAGAATAAGCTGTTTCAGCAGCCTTAAGCATATTCAAGTGATTAGCTTCGGAAAATACTACTTTTTTAGGATTCTGTCTGGCCATATCATACATCCTTCTCAGCATCTTATTATCCAGTCCCATTAGTTCACGAAGCTTATGGTCATAATCAGCCCAGTCGGTAATCTCTTTGCGTGCTACCCCCGAATCCATTGCAGCCCTTGCAACCGCAGGAGCAACAGAGGTAAGGAGTCGCGGATCAAGTGGCTTAGGAATGAGATAATCTCTTCCAAAACGAAGCCTTTTTGTGCTATATGCTACATTCACAACTTCAGGAACAGCTTTTTTTGTAAGTTCAGAGAGAGCATAAACAGTTGCTATCTTCATTTCCTCATTTATTGAAGTAGCCTGAACATCAAGTGCACCACGAAATATATATGGAAATCCAAGTACGTTATTAATTTGGTTTGGGTAATCGGAGCGACCGGTTGCAAAGATTATATCATCTCTCGAAGCCATTGCTTTCTCGTAAGTTATTTCAGGATTTGGATTTGCCAACGCAAAAACTATTGGGTCGTTATTCATCGACTGCACCATCTCTGTTGTAAGAACATCAGCTACAGATAGTCCCAGAAACATATCTGCACCTTTAATTGCCTCTTCAAGAGTTGAGATGTTGCGATCAGTGGCAAACGGTTTTTTCCTGTCGTTAAGGTCTGTTCTCGATTTATTAATCACCCCTTTAGAATCGAGCATCACAATGTTTTTCGGATTTGCACCCAAAGATATATATAAGTTTGTGCAGGAGTTTGCCGATGCACCTGCACCATTTACCACAATTTTTATCTCTTCAATCTTTTTTCCGGTCAGTTCAAGAGCATTAAGCAGTCCACATGCCGAAATTATAGCAGTGCCATGCTGGTCATCATGCATAATTGGGATATCGAGCTCTTTTTTCAGTCGCTCCTCAATCTCAAAACACTCCGGTGCCTTAATATCTTCAAGGTTAATACCTCCAAAAGTTGGTGAAATAGCCTTCACTATCTCAATAAATTTCTCAGGATCTTTTTCGTCAACTTCTATGTCGAATACATCAATCCCTGCAAAAATCTTGAATAACAAACCTTTGCCTTCCATAACCGGCTTCCCTGCCAGAGCACCTATATCTCCTAAACCTAAAACGGCAGTACCGTTTGAAATTACTGCCACTAAATTTCCTTTTGATGTGAAATCGTAAGCAGAGTGAGGGCTTTTCTCTATTTCCAGGCAAGGAGCAGCTACTCCCGGAGAATAAGCCAGCGATAAATCTCTTTGAGAGCTATACGGTTTGGTGGGGATAACCTCAATCTTCCCCGGACGCCCTTGAGAGTGATATTTAAGGGCATCCTCATGTAGTTTACTATTTGTCATTTTGATTTTAATTGTACAATATAAAAAAGAATATGTACAAAATTAAAAAAATAAAGTGACAGATTATAATTATTTGGTGGCGATTATTTGATAATGCTCAGCTGCAATATGGTAAAGTATCTGTGATGCTTCTGCTTCGCATTCCTCACCCTCATGTTCATGAACATCTGCTTCCTGCTTATCCAATACAATTTTTCCTCTAACTCTCACATACTTATCAACAGATTCCGGATCAAATTTGCCAAGTGTAGAACCCGATTCAGCCCTGATAGTCTGATCGCTTTCTTCCCCCTTCAGGAAAAGTTTCATACCGCTCTTCGAACAAACGTGGGTACAAAATCCTTCTACGATAACATCATCACCTATCATTGTTTCTGCATTTACCATGAGTTCATCAACACTCATGACTTTAGATTTGCCACTTCCCGAGCAGTTTATTAGTAAAACAGATGTAAATGCAACAAACAATAAACTTAATAAAGAGTGTTTAAATTTCATATGATATTTTATTAAAAATTATACACTTCAAAGTTAAATAATTCATCGGAATATTTACACATTCGTCGTATTAATTACATATGTTCGTCGATTTTTGCTTGTTTACCAGTTGATTAATAGTGTATATTTGTGCAAACTTTAATTGTTATTAAAATGGAAAAGTATTCATCAACAACATCTTCCGGATCTCCAAAGTCAAAAGGATTAGTCTTTGGTATATTACTGATTATTGCCGGACTCGTTATCCTGTCACTCAATTTTGGATGGCTTAGTCCAACATTCAAGTTTATAATTTTTTCCTGGCCAATGATATTTATTGTGCTTTCGATCATAAGTTTCTTTAAAAGAGACACGGCAGTAGGATTTATTCTATTGATTTTGGGATTGTTTTTCCTTATTCCCCGAATAGCATATATTTATCCAGATATGCTAATAAACATTGATACTGATTTTGCACGAAATTATTGGCCGGTACTACTTATAATCTTAGGTGTTTTAATTGTTCTGAGAATTGGCTCGCACAGAAACCCTATAAATATAAAAAATAGAAATACTGAATCGGGTTCATCTGGTGCACTTGATGGTAGAGTAGATATAAACGTTGTTTTCGGAGGCTCTGAGAGTATATTTCTCGACTCAGTATTTAATGGAGGAAGTATAAATGCTGTTTTTGGTGGTGTGGTGCTCGACCTTAGAAAAACATCACTTCCTGAAGGTGAAACATATCTTGATATAAGTGCAATATTTGGAGGCATAGAACTTTATATTCCGGATAACTGGCATATAGAAACCAAAATACAGACACTTTTCGGAAGTGTTGAAGATAACAGACGTGTTTTGGATGTTGATAATTCAAGAAAGTTAATTATCCAGGGTTTTCTCACATTTGGAGGATGTGAAATTGAATAGTTTACATATCCATAATAAATGGCAGCCTCTTATCCTGCTTAGTGTGATATTTGCAATAATACATGCTTTATCATATTATCCGCTTGTGTCTTTTCCTCTCAATAAGTTATTATTGAAGAGTTTAGCCGATGCTGTAATTCTGATAAATATAAGTTTATTGCTCATACTGATTATACCTTCATTAAATTATGTGAGGTTAGACATCAGGCAGCAGATAATAAACTATATGGCATTAGGACTGTTGATTGTTTCCTTATGGGCTTTACTGAGTTTTACTGTTTCGTATTTAATCTTTGGGAGTGAAAACAAAAAAGAGATATTGGATATGATGCCAATGACTTTTTTAATGGGACTATTACTGTATATATTATGCATTCAGTTTATAAATCGTAGAATTAAAGTAGACAACAACAAAGAGTATGAATATAATGATAATAATCATCATTCTGCGGTTTTAAATGGAGAAGAACCTGCTGAAACTGAGTTGATTGAGAGAGTTGCCATAAAAACCGGTCAGAAGATACATGTAATCCTAATCAACGAAATTATTTATTTAGAAGCAGATGGTGATTATGTGAAGATTATAACAGTAAACGGTCGCTATATTAAAGAGGCTACAATGAAGTATTTTGAATCAGGACTGCCAGGAAATCAGTTTGTTCGTGTACATCGCTCATATATAGTAAATGTTGAAAAAATACTCCAGATTGAACTTTATGAAAAACAGAGTCAGATTCTTAAATTGAGTAACGGTGATCAGTTAAAGTCCAGTGTGTCAGGATATAAAGCACTCAAAGAGACATTGAATCTATAGTATGTAACATTTTCTTATTGTAAAGATTGTTAAAACTTAGAAAACTGTTTTCAGTTTTGTAGTTTTCTGTATTACCTTTGTGCTGATATATAAGATTGTTTAAATGGAAATTAAAGATAGAATTATTGATAAAGCTGAGGAACTATTCCTTCAGTATGGTATAAAAAATATCTCAATGGATGAACTTGCATCATCTACTGGTGTTTCTAAAAGGACTATTTATGAAAACTTTAAGGATAAAGAAGATGTGCTTCAAACTCTACTTCTGAAACTCAAAAGTGAGCGAAATAAAGAGCTTGAAAAGTTTATTTCCGACGAATATAATGTGGTTGAGGTCTTCATAAAAATTATTGAAATCCAGAATAGTTTACCTATAATAAATAACAGGTTTGTACAGGATATTTATAAATATTATCCCAGAATAGCCAAAAATTTGCAGGAAAATATGAGGAAAAACACCGTTTTTCTGCAGGATTTTCTTAAAAAGGGTATAGAGCAGGGATACGTAAGAGAAGATCTCAATATTGCTGTCACTGCTTTTCTTGTAGAAGAAAGCAATTACACATATATACGTGCCACTTATCTTGAGCAACCACCGTTTTCTTTCTCAGAATTATTTTACACAATGATGATAAATTTTGTGAGAGGAATTCTAACTGAGAAAGGTATTAAAATTATTGATGCTTATATAGATAGTAAGAAGCAATAATCATATTAAACAGAAAACAGACAATAAAATATTTATATGAAAAAATCAATTCAGAAATTAATAATGTTCAAACTGATTGTTGCAGTGCTTTTAGGAGTTGCCAGCGTCTCTTCTGCCAAGGCTCAGCAAGCTGACAGTCTGCACATCGACTTGGCCACAGCACTGGATATTGCATTAAGTGAAAACCCAACAGTAAAAGTAGCTGATATGGAAATCACTAAGAAAGAGTATGCCAAAAAAACTGCCTATGGCGCACTATTGCCGCAAATGGATATTATTGGTTCATACCAGAGAGCCATAAAGAGGCAAACAGTTTATTTTGATGAGGGACTCGGATTTGGTGGCGGAGATATAGATCCTACCCAATATACACCCGAAGAACTACAGATAATGGAAGTAGTTGGTAAAATGTTCTCAATGGGTGGAGATTCTGAAAGTTCAGGTGAAGGAATTCAGATGGGGCGTTTCAATGTTTGGTCGGCCGGACTAAATGTTAACCTTCCGCTGGTTGTGCCTTCACTTTGGAAAAACATTCAAATGAGTGAAGTAGACATTAATATTGCAATGGAGCAGGCACGCGCCTCAAGAATTAATCTGATAAACCAGGTTAAGAAGTCGTATTTCAGTCTGTTGCTGGCACAAGATAGTTATGATGTGCTTCGTAAAACTTACGAAACAGATTCAATAAACCTCGAGAATATCAAAAACCGTTTCAATCAGGGAGTTGTTGCCGAGTATGATGTGATTACTGCCGATGTGAGATTAAAGAGTTTGATACCCAATATGCTACAGGCACAGAATATGATGAAAATTGCTGAGATGCAGTTAAACATACTAATGGGTATTGATGGTGATATTCCCCTTAAAGTTAGTGGTTCACTTGATGAGTATGAGGCAACAATGTTTGATAACCTGATCCCTGCTGACACCTCACTTTCGCTCAATAGTGATCTTAAACAGTTTGATTTGCAGGCAAAGCAGGCGCAAAATGTATATGAACTTCAGAAACTGCAATATGCACCATCGCTGGTTTCTACTTTCAACTGGACCTATATGAGTCAGAACAACGACTTCAGGTTTAGTAATTACCGTTGGGATCCATATTCAATGCTTGGAATCACCTTGCAGATACCTATTTTCAGCGGAGGGCAAAGATATCACAATGTAAAACAGGCAGAGGTGCAACTTTTTCAACTTGGGGAACAGCGTAAAGAAATTGAAAGAGGTTTAAAACTATCACTGAAAAATAATTACGATCTCATAAGTAAAAACATCGAACAGGTAGTTGCAACTCAGTCGTCTGTTGAGCAGGCACGCAAAGGTCACGAAATAACACTTAAGCGATACGAAACAGGCTTAGGAACCATTGTTGATGTAAATGCCGCTGCTCTGGCAGTTCTTAACGCTGAGCTTCAGAACAGAAATGCTATTTACGATTATCTGGCTGCTAAAGCAGATCTGGAAAAAGTATTAGGGTATGAAATTACCCCTGTTAACTAAACAAATAAAAAATATTGCTGAATAATAATTTAAAAGATGATATATATGAAAAGGTATAACTTGTTGATATTTGCCTCATTGCTTGCAGTTGGTTTTCTCGCTTCGTGTGGCGGGGCGGGGCAGTCGGGTGAAGCGCAAACTGATACTCCCGTAAAAACACGTGTAAGAGTAGAAGAGGTGAGGTTGGTGCCTGTAGATCAGGTCACAACATTCACAGCAACAGTAGAGGCCGATAAGGTAAACAACATTGCCCCTGCAATGGGTGGCCGCATCCGTCAAATACTTGTAGATGTTGGCGCAAATGTGAGCAAGGGTCAAACTCTTGTTACCATGGATGCCGCAACCTTAAGTCAGCAGCAAACTCAGGTTGCAACCCTAAGAAGAGATTACGAAAGATATCAGGAGCTATACGAAGTTGGCGGAATATCAAAGCAACAGCTCGATCAGGCTAAAACTCAGTTGGATGTAGCAGAAACAGCTATGAGCAATCTTGGAGAGAACACCATATTGGTAAGCCCTATGAGTGGCGTGGTAACTGCAAGAAACTACGATCCGGGTGATGTTGCAATGCAGTTGCCAATCCTTACAATAGAAAGTATTAATCCTGTAAAAGTAACGCTCAATGTTTCAGAGTCATACTATAGTCAGGTAACCCTTGGTATGCCGGTCGAAGTTCAGGCCGATGCACTTGGCAGCGAGGTTTTCGAAGGAAAAGTATCGTTGATATACCCAACAATTAATCCTGTTTCACATACTTTTACCGTTGAAGTAACAGTTCCGAACGGCGACAGAAAACTTCGTCCCGGAATGTTTGCAAGAGTTAAAGTGAATTTTGGTACGCACGACCGTCCGCTTCTTAGTGATGTAGCCGTTCTTAAGCAAGTTGGTTCAAACGACCGTTATGTATTTGTTGAAGAAAATGGTAAAGCTATTTACACATTAGTGACTCTGGGGCTGCGTATCGATGATAAGTATGAGATCTTGTCCGGCTTAAGTGCCGGCGACAAGGTTATTATTCATGGAAATACTAATCTTATCGACGGATCTGAAATTGAGGTGATAAACTAAACAGATATTATCAAACTAAGAATAAGGACAAAATAAAATAACTTTATGAAGATATATGAAACCGCGGTAAAGAATCCCGTGGGAACATCATTAATATTTATTGGAGTAGTATTGATAGGCATTCTCTTTTACAGACAGTTACCTATTGACCTCTACCCAAATATCGACCTCAATATTGTGTCGGTAATGACCTCTTATTCAGGAGCAGGTGCTCAAGACGTGGAGGCAAACGTTACCCGTCCGCTTGAGGATGTACTCAACACTACAGAGAAACTAAAAGAAATTACTTCGCAGTCTAGAGACGGGCTATCCATGATTATGCTGGAGTTTGACTTCGGAACCGATATGGATGCAGTTATGAATGATGTGCGGGATAAGGTAGCACTCGTCTCGGGATTCCTTCCGGATGGCACCGAAGATCCCATCATTCTGAAGTTCAGTTCCGATATGATTCCGGTAGTAGTTCTGTCTGCAACTGCAGAAGAAAGCTCCGGTGCATTATACAAAATTCTGGACGAGCAGGTGGCGAATCCACTCAACCGTATTTCAGGAGTAGGAACAGTTTCTGTTGGGGGTGCACCGCAGCGTGAGATACAGATAAATGTTGTACCTTCAAAACTTGAGGCATACAATATTTCTCTCGAGCAGATAGCGCAGGTTATTGCTGCTGAGAACGTAAACGTGCCGGCCGGTAACTTTGATATAGGCTCACAGACTTACATGTTGCGACTCGAAGGTGAGTTTAAAAATAGCTACGACCTTAATAGCATAGTTATAGGCAACAGTATGGGGCGCCCGGTCTACCTCAGAGATGTGGCAATGGTAAAAGATACACTCGAATCGCGTGTTCAGGAAAACTATACCAACGGTCGCAGAAGTGCAAGTTTAATAGTTCAAAAGCAGTCGGGTGCCAATACTGTAGCAATTGCCGATGCTGTAATGAAGGAGCTTCCGGAGTTGCAGAAAACCTTGCCCCCTGATATTGAGATTGAGACCGTTATGGACTCATCTGAATACATTAAGACCTCTATTAACAGTTTGCTCGAAACAATTGCACTGGCTCTTATAATAGTAGGTATTATTGTACTCTTCTTCCTTGGCAGATGGCGGGCAACCATAATTATTATGGTAACGATTCCCATATCGCTCATCGGCTCGTTTATCTATCTCTATCTCACGGGCAATACAATAAATATTATATCACTCTCTGCCCTTTCAATTACCATTGGCATGGTAGTTGACGACGCAATTGTTGTCCTTGAGAATATTACATCCCATATAGAGAGAGGAAGTCGCCCCAAACAGGCCGCAGTATACGGCACCGAGGAGGTTTCGCTTTCGGTAATTGCCTCAACACTAACAATTATTGCCGTGTTCCTTCCAATGACAATGGTTGGAGGTTTTGCAGGAGTTATGTTTAAGCAGTTAGGATGGATGGTTACAATCATTATATCTCTATCGCTAATTATTTCGCTTACGCTAACTCCAATGATGAGTGCCCATATGATGCGTTCATCAAAAGATACTAAGGTTAATAATTTCGACAGATGGTATAACAAGAATATACTTCCATTACTAGACAGGCTCGACAGAACTTATGGACGCCTCGTAAACTGGGTTGCGCGCAGAAGAAAAACTACCATGGCGTTTGTTGTAATTGTTTTTGTTATTAGTGTAGTAATTAGCGCTATCACACTAAAAACAGGATTTATGCCTGAGTCAGACAACAACAATATTGCACTTACGGTAGAAATGCCAACCGGAACTCGTATGGAGGTGGCACGTGAGGTTGGTCACACCATAGCACAGAACATGAAGGATAAATATCCAGAAATTCAGATTATCTCCTTCTCCGTTGGTATGGCAAGCGACGACGACACTTGGGCTGCAATGCAGGATAATGCATCAAATATAATGACCTATACCATGCGTTTGGTTGAGGCAAAAGACAGAGATAAAACTATATATGAAATCTCAGATGAGATTCGTCAGGATCTGGCTGCAATACCCCAGCTTCACCGTTATCAGGTAATGCCGGGAGGTGGCGATATGGGAATGGCCGGAGGAAATAATGTGGCGGTTGATATATATGGATACGACCTTGCAGAAACCGACCGTTTGGCTGCCGATATAAGTGATAAGCTATCCGATGTAAACGGACTGAGGGATATCGTTGTTTCCCGTAAAGATTACAGAATGGAATATCAGATACAGTTCGATCGTGAGAAACTAGCTCTAAACGGACTGAATATGGCTACTGCAGCAAATGCCGTTAGAAACAGAATAAACGGTCTCATTATGTCTCGCTTCCGCGAAGATGGAGAGGAGTATAACATACGCGTTCGTTTCGAAGAACAGTATCGCCAGTCTATTGATGATATAGAGAATATATTAATCTATACCCCAATGGGAGCCGGAGTAAGAGTGCGTGATCTGGGTACAGTTATTGAAACATCAACACTTCCGCAGATCGACCGTCAGGACCGTGAACGTATCGTTACTGTTACCGGAACAATTTATGGCAGAGCACTTAGTGAGGTAGTAGATGATGTGAACCTTATACTTGCAGAAACAAGTATTCCCCCCGGAGTACAAATTGAGCTGGCAGGTACACTCGAAGATCAGCAGGAGGCATTCTCCGAGTTGGCACTGCTTCTGCTTATTGTATCTATATTAGTATATATCGTTCTGGCCTCACAGTTTGAATCGCTTACATACCCGTTCATGATTATTTTAACTGTTCCGTTTGCATTTACGGGAGGATTACTGCTGCTGGCAATAACCGGCGAGCCGCTCGGTATTATGGGGTACGTAGGGCTTATTATGCTTGTGGGTATGGTTGTTAAGAATGCTATTGTACTTATCGACTATATCAACCTCAACCGCGAGAGAGGTATGTCTATTATCACGGCGGTTGTACATGGTGGTCGCTCCAGATTACGTCCGGTTCTTATGACCACGCTAACAACCATTCTTGGTATGATTCCGCTTGCAATTGGCACCGGTCAGGGTTCCGAAATGTGGCGAGCCCTTGGTATCGCAATTATCGGCGGTATGACGTTCTCAACTATTATTACACTAATTCTTATTCCTGCAGTGTATTCTATGATGGCAGGATACGGAGTACGCCGCAACCGCAAGAAGCACAAAAAAGTGTTACTTGCAAGGTAGACTGGTTTGTAACTAACAATGTAAAAAGAAAATTATGAAAGCAGTAATGATAACATTAGACCAGGCTCACTACGATCAGATTGTTAATGAGCTGAGTTCTCTCAATATTCGTGGATTCACTTCATGGAAAGAGGTGTATGGCAGAGGAAGCAAAGATGGAGTTCCTCACTATGGATCGCATGCATGGCCATCGGTAAACAATGCAATCCTCACAATTGTAGAAGATGACAGAGTACCGCTTCTTTTAAACTATCTTAAAGAGTTGGATACTGAGTCTTCTAACCTGGGGCTAAGAGCCTTTGTGTGGAATATTGAAGAGGCCATATAAATGTCTTGAATTTATTTTAAGAATATAGCAAAGAGGATGTGTCATTTAGGTGATACATCCTCTTTTTTTTAACAGCAATAACGGATTGACAATGTCAATGTACCGGAGATTAATAATAGAGGTTAGTTTATTTGATTATCTTACGTTATTTTTTTCAGAATCTATCTAAATCATCTTGAGCAGCACTTGCACCACGATATTTTTTTCTGTAATTATTAAATAAATATGTTATTGAGAGAGTTGCATAACTTGATTCAAACTTTTTATCAGCACTCCAATTTAAATTGTTAATCTTCATACGGTTATCTAAAGTCTGGCTATTGAATACATCATAAACCATCAAGTTCATACGCAATGCATTGTCAAAGAATGATTTTCTTAATCCCAAATCAAGTCGATTATAGCTCATTGTTTCAAAATATGCACTCTGCCTATCACTCCAGTGAATAAAATTACATGATATTACCCATCCTAAAGGTAATGTAAAGTCGTTATAAGCACGTAAAGAGTAGTTTAATTTATTGTATTCTATTTTATCTCCTTCAAATTCAGATTCAAAATATGGCTTTATAATATTAACAGAATAATTTGGTTGCCAAAAATAAATTTTGGTGTTCCAGTTTAATGTAGCATACAATTCTTGATATTTAGGGAAGTTTGCATAGGTTGAAAGAATCGAATTTGTACTATTTTCCTGTTCTTTTAAAAACAATAAAATAGGATCTTTGGTATGAACATAGCCAAAATTAAAATAAAAAGATTTTAGTGTTGCCTGTAGATTCAGATCATAAATATTTGACTTTTTTAAATAAGGATCTCCTTTTTGGAAAACGAAACGATTGATATAAACTACATTACCATTAAGCTGGCTAAAACTTGGGCGTTGTGTACGTTTGTTGAATGCAAGACTTAAATTTACATCTCCCAACATGCCTGAAACTGATATATTAGGATATAAATCGCTATACGTACGGTCTATAATCTTTATTTTCTCTATACCATCAGTAGAAAATTCGTTTGTGAATTCATAACGTAATCCAGCCGATAAATTAGTTTTACCTAACCTATGTGAGTAACTTGCAAAGCCGGCCGCTTTTTGCTCAGTATTTGAAAACTCTGTGTTATCAGTACTACCATTGCTTTTTACATATCCTTCACCTGTAA
>CAZYNA010000063.1:0-14082 GCA_964648775.1 uncultured Proteiniphilum sp.
AGTGACTCGTTAACTACTATTCGCGACGACCACGCAAGTATGGATCCTGCTCCTCTGTACTCAAACTTATTAATTGAATTGAAAATATTTATAAAGCTTTCCTGTAAAACATCTTTTACATCATCTGAGCCGGATATGTACCGAGAGCAAACAGCGGTGAGATATCCCGCATATAAGTCATAAAACTTCTTCATCGCAACAGAGTTGCCATTTACAATTTGCTGAAGTAGTTTCTGTTCCTGTTTCTGCTCTTTTTTCTCTTCTCTTGTCATTTACATATAACGTACGGACATATCCCAAATTCAATATTCTTTTTAAAGGTAAGGCTGTACCTTGATGCAAAGGTACAACCTTACTACTTTCTAAAAAGATATTATGCTTTTTTATTGCTGATTTTATTTTAATGGAATAACACTTCTTTCCGCTGCAACAGCTGAATATGAAGGTGTTGCAGTGCGTGAACGGTAGTCGAACTCTACTGATTTATCTGAACTGAACCCTTTCCATAAAAGTTTCAACTTAACTGTTTCACCTTCAGTGTCAGGTAGCTGATCTAACCTGAACGCCACAAGACCATCTCCCATCCTGCCGTTAACATCACCTTTGGCATCATGTCTGAATTCCAGTTCGTAAGGATTTTCGGGATTATTGGTTGGGATAAGATTTACATAATGAACCGTTCCGGTATTGCCCCAAATGGTTCTGAAACGCAATGTAAGATAGCCATCTTCAGCAATAGTTACCCAATCACGAACAATTTCAACCGGGTCTGTTCCGTAAACTTCATCATTCTGATCTCCTAAATTAAGCGCCATTGGTTTTGTACGAATACTATCTATCCAGTTAACAAACACAGCCTGATCATACTCCTCGCTTGCAGCATCAATTTTATTATAATTTACTAATGCTCTCACCTCCTTTTTGTCATACAATGGTGATGTTAAATTTGTAGGAAGCAAAGTTGTATTATCATCTAACTGAAAGTAAACTGTTTCGTCTGCTGCATGCTTAACCGTTACAAGTGCGTTTGGATAACTCAGATGGAAATCGTCATCATCATCTAAACAAGAGGTTAATAATAATGCACTTACTAAAATGCCTAACGTCAATAAATACTTGGTAATTTTCATAACTTATTTGTTTAAAAAATCGGTTTAACTTAAAAATCTATATATTAAATACAGACTTAGTATAAACCTTGCATGAAAAATAGTTTGATTTTCTAAAAAAAAGTTATAATAGCAGCTATAGCAGGTTCAGCAACAAGTATACAGGTTAATTTCAGGGTTTACAGTATCTGTATTAATTGTATATCAATACTTTATATTTTTAAATAGAATTCTGTTTTCCCTTGCTTCATTTAGACGATTAATGATCTTCTCTCTACTATAATTTGCAAATTCCGACTCATCACTTCCAAACACAAGGCTCAGCAACTCACGTAGTTCTTCGTCTGAGAACTGACTCATAATCTCATCAAACGGCTCTTTGGACCCTATTTCGAAACGAATAAATGCGAGACGTGATTTGGCAGTCGGATAGTCGGGTGAAAGCTCCAGCAACTCTTCAAGGTACTCTGCTGCCTGGATATACTTCTCCTGAGCTACACTGATATTGGCAAGCTTGTCTAATATATCCTCATTATCTTCTGAGATTAAGGCAGCTTTCATATATGCAGCCTCTGCAGCAACAAGGTTATCGGTATAAAATGCAAGCTCTCCCTCAAGCAGATAATAGTCGAGAGTTTCTTTCTCCTCTTCGGGTATCTGATTAAACAACTCCATGGCTGTGTCGTATTCTCCTTTGCTTATATAAACAAAAGCACGACGGATAATGATTCCGTTTGAACCAAACTGACTCTCTTTTAGGTCGATCAGATTCATCATCTCCTGATATTGCTCCATGGCTGCATAAGCTTCAAGCAGGGAGTCGTAAACAGACTCATCATTTGGAGACATTGAAAGACATCTGCGGAATATTAATATCGATTCCTCTACATTATCATTAAGAAAAAGTGAAAGGGCCTTCATTTTTAATACTGATAAATCATCTTCCCTGATTGTGAGCGCAAAATCAAATGAGTCGATTGCTTTTTCAAACTGCTCATTCATTGAGTACAGTTTACCAATATTTACCCACGCATCAAATGAGTATGGATCTATATCGAGGAGACGATTATTATACTCAATAGCTTTATCCATATTGCCTTTCATCTCGTAAGCATAGGCAAGGTCTACAACAGCATCGGGATTTGAGTTGTTGATTTTCATACTCTCTTCAAGATAGAGGATTGCACTGTCGAACTTATCAACATCATTAAGAAGGTATCCCACCTCGGTTATGAAGTAATAGAAGTCTTCGTCCGACAGATCCTGCTGTATTACCTGTTCAGATATCACTTCAGCCTCGTCGTACCTGTCGAGATGCAACAGAGCTTCAATTCTGAGGAGGGACTGGTCGTAATCATTATCATTTGACATGATTCTGAGATAATCGAGGGCCTCCTCATATTTTGTCATAAACACAAGTAGTTTGGCCTTCATAACAATAAGATCCGGACTACCGGGATGCATTCTAAGTCCCTCTTCAATAAGTAGTTCAGCTTCATCATTATCGCCTTCGGAACTATAATAATCGGCAAGCATAACGAACTCATCGGCATCAAAGTAAATCTTTTTGCCGAGAGCTCGCATATGTTCATACTTTTCTACGAGAGAATTAATATCTATATCGTTATCTTCCATTTTATCTCCTTACCTAACAA
Organism: uncultured Proteiniphilum sp.; assembly: GCA_964648775.1. Taxonomy (GTDB): domain Bacteria; phylum Bacteroidota; class Bacteroidia; order Bacteroidales; family Dysgonomonadaceae; genus Proteiniphilum. The sequence goes on from CAZYNA010000063.1 coordinate 2,765, forward strand.
GCCTGTGCCTGTTTATTTTAATTCTAAAGATGTTTCTTTCCTTTTTATCCCCCTTTTTTCTTCCATGAGTCTTTTAATGCAACAGTGCGGTTGAACACTAAAGCATCAGGGGTTGAATCGGGGTCGACATTAAAATAGCCAATTCTTTGAAACTGAAAACTGTCTAATGGTTTCACATCTTTGAGGAATTCCTCAACTTTGCAATTTTTTAACATAATCAGCGAATCCGGATTCATAAGCTCCTTGAAGTCTTTTTCTTTATCTGCCAGAGGATCTTCAACAGTAAAGAGTCTGTCGTAAAGTCTAACTTCAGCATTTAAGCTATGAGGTGCTGACAACCAATGGATTGTTCCTTTAACTCTTCTGTTAGCCTCAGGCATTCCACTCTTGGTTTGCGGATCATATTCAGCATACACCTCTATAATATTTCCATTATCATCAGACTTATATCCTGTACATTTTACAATATAAGCACTCTTCAAACGTACTTCATTTCCCGGAGTTAGTCTGAAATATTTCTTGGGAGCATCAACCATAAAGTCATCTCTCTCGATCCACAATTCTCGTGAGAATTTTATCTTTCTGCTGCCCATGATCTCATCTTCAGGATTATTGATTGTCTCCATCTCTTCAACCTGATTTTCAGGGTAATTGGTGATAATCAACTTTATTGGGTCAAGAACACCTGAAACCCGTATTGTTTTAGCATTAAGATCTTCCCTTACTGCATATTCAAGTAACGACATATCGTTTATACCATCATATTTGGTATATCCGATTGAATCTATGAAATTGCGAATAGATTCGGGTGTATAGCCTCTGCGTCGCATTCCGGTTAGAGTTGGCATACGAGGATCATCCCATCCGGAAACGAGCTTTTCCTGCACCAGCTCCAACAGCCTGCGCTTGCTCATAACCGTATACGTAAGGTTTAAGCGATTGAATTCTATCTGCTGAGGGCGATAGTCGGTGTCGGCCAACTGATCAAGGAACCAGTCGTATAAAGGACGATGCACCTCAAACTCGAGAGTACAGAGCGAGTGTGTAACGCCTTCGAAGTAATCAGACTCACCATGTGCGAAATCGTACATAGGGTAAGCTTTCCACTCAGTGCCGGTGCGGTGATGCGGAATATGAATTACCCGATATATAATGGGATCACGCATATGCATATTTGATGACGCCATGTCTATCTTAGCACGAAGCACCATCTTCCCTTCGGGTATTTCGCCACTATTCATTTTTTGAAACAGCTCAAGCGACTCCTCTTTCGGCCGATTTCTAAAAGGACTGTTTATTCCCGGTGATGTGGGTGTTCCTTTTTGCGAGGCAATCTCTTCGGCAGATTGCTCATCTATATACGCTTTATCTTCATTAATAAGCTTTATGGCAAAGTCCCATAACTGCTGAAAATAATCGGAGGCATAGTATACATTTTCCCATTCGAAGCCCAGCCATTTAATATCTTCCATTATAGAATCTACATACTCAACATCTTCTTTAACGGGGTTTGTATCATCAAATCTAAGATTACAGATACCACCATATTCATTAGCAATACCAAAATCGATGCAGATTGCTTTGGCGTGTCCTATATGCAGGTATCCATTGGGTTCGGGCGGAAATCGTGTTTGTATTCTACCATTGTTTCTACCCTCTTTCAAATCTTTTTCTACAATCTGCTCAATGAAATTGAGACTTCTTTTGTTTTCCTCCATGACTGTATTATGTTATTTCTTTTTATTAAATCGATACTCTTGCATATGGCGCAATATCAGGAGTTGCAAAATCTTTGTCGAGATATTTGTAGTATCCTGAGATAGCAACCATTGCTGCGTTGTCTGTTGTATAAGCAAATTTGGGGATATGTATTTTCCAGCCATATCTGCTGCTATATTCTTCAAATGCGTTTCTTAGTGCTGAATTGGCAGATACTCCTCCTGCTATTGCAACCTCTTTTATACCTAAATCTTGTGATGCTTTAAGAAGCTTGTCCATGAGGATATCTATAATGGTTTTTTGTAATGATGCACAGAGATCATTTTTATTATCCTCAATGAAATTACTATCCATTTTCAGTTCGTCGCGCAGGAAGTAAAGGAATGATGTTTTTAAACCGCTGAAGCTGTAGTCGTACCCATCTATTCGCGGTTTACTAAACATAAACCTGTTGGGATTACCCATCTTTGCCAGTCGGTCTACAACCGGTCCTCCGGGATAGCCCAACCCCATCACTTTCGCACATTTATCGAATGCTTCTCCTGCAGCATCATCTATGGTTTGCCCAATGATTTCCATATCGTTATGGGCTTTTACCAGAATAATTTGTGAGTTTCCTCCAGAAACAAGGAGGCAAATAAATGGATAATCAGGCTGATTGGTGTCATTTTCATCTTCTTTGATAAAATGAGCCAATACATGAGCCTGCAAGTGATTTATATCTATTAACGGAATATTTAATGCCGAAGAGAATCCTTTAGCAAATGATGTGCCTACCATTAAAGATCCAAGTAATCCCGGACCACTGGTAAATGCTACTGCTGAGACCTCTTCTTTTGTTATTCCTGCCTGATTTAGTGCATCATGCACAACAGGTATTATATTTTGCTGATGAGCCCTGGATGCGAGTTCTGGTACTACGCCACCATAACGTTCGTGTACTGCCTGTCCGGCAATTACATTTGATAAAATAACTCCGTCGCGAATAACCGCTGCAGAAGTATCGTCGCAAGAGGACTCAATTCCTAATATTGTAATCATTCTAACCCTCAAATCTATTGTTATCAAGATTGATAACAAATAAGAATACAAAGATAATACAAAAAAACAAGTTGTTATTGATGGATGTTACTTAGTTGCGACCAGCGACTTAGTTTCCATTAGAAACTGACGGGATACGTGGGCAATATTGTATATCAGTCCCACTCTCTTATTTGCGGGATTCTGTTGTAACTCATCAGCTTTTTCCTCCCATTTTTTGGCTTTATCAACAAGCTTTTTGAAATCAGCATCACCTGCATTGCCCTCAAGCAAATCCACAACATATTTGAGTACGCTGCTCACATCGCGACAAAAACTTTGTTCTCCCTGACTAAGGTTTTCAGCATCTTTATGGATTCCAAAAGCAGAAATATAAGACAATAGGGCATGATTTAAATTAGTAAGATTAAATGCGCTCTCCTGAAACAGACGAGTTTTCTTTGGCTCCAGTCTCATTCCCTTCCAAGCCGAAGTGAGTGCATTATCAGCATTGTAGGCAGTTCGCCTGTTGTGTGAGTAATCCTCTTCTGAGACTGTTCCTTCGTATATACTTTCAAAATAACGTTTATTCTTAACAACTGCAGTAAGAAGCAGGTTTGGCAGCTGCTTATACTGCCAGTCGGGCCACACAAAACGAACCACCAGATATGCAAGTATTCCGCCTATCAATGTATCTGTAATTCGTGGCAGCATTACTGCTACTCCCTGATTGTCCTGAAGATTGAACGAGGCCAAAACATATGTGGTTATGAAAACGGCGGCAACAACATAGTTTTTTTTAACCCAATAGAAAAAGAGATAAATTGATATCAGAAGGAGAATTATTTGTCCTGCAAGAGTTGGCAGCAACTGAGCTAAAGTGAGTCCGAGTAGCACTCCTAAAAGCGTGCCGAGTATACGATTAAACAATCGCATACGTGTAGCACTGTATGTTTGCTGAAATACTATAAGCGATGTAAGAAGTATCCAGGCACCTTTTTCGATATGAAAGAACTGCATTATACCATAGCCCACCAACCAGCCAAGGGTTAAACGAACAGCAAATTTAAACCGCGGATGTTCCGGATTTAAAAGTGCTGAGAGTTTGTTACTTTCGGGCTTTCGGCTATTAAAAACAGAAACATCAATCTGAGAACTTAATGTCTCCTCTTCCCTTAGATTCTCTTCCAGACCTTTAAGGTTTCTCATAAGCAAAGAAAGAGTGTGATAGTGAGGTTTTTCTTTCTCCTCTTCAAGCATATTCTGAACAGCAGAAAGAGTCCAGCTAAGCGAAATGGGGTGCTTATAGGGTTGATCGGTAAGTAGTGAATCTGCGTATAGATGCATGGCTTTGGCAATTTCTCTCATCAGCTGACCATATCCCTCCAGGAGATCAATACTGCTTACTTCTTCTGTTAGCAGATCGTACTGCTCGTGACTTGATATTGCACGCTCCTGCATCTCCTGCAGAAGGAACCATTTCTGGAAGTATTTATTTACAATTGGTTTTGTTTCTTCACTACTCTCGTCTGAATAGCTGTATAGCTGGTTTTTGCAGCTTTCTATCTGTTGAGCGAGTTCTATATTTTTTTGTGCAAGTTGATTTCTTATTGGTGTTTGCGACTGTGGATCACTTGGAAACAGGTTTGCTTTTAAATCAATATATTCTGCAAGATAATGAAAACCACGTGCGAGTTGTTCTTTTAGCAACCTGTATGGTTTTTTACGCAATAAAAGGATGGAAACAAGCGAGTATGCAAAAGCGCCTATAGTATATAGTATTGGCTGATGATACCATACTTCTGTTGAAGCAGCGCCAAGCATAGTGTAAACGAATATGAGAAGCGAACCAAATGTTACTCCCTGCATTCTTGAATTGAGTCCACCTGCTATAGTAAGTGAGAAAGCAGCAACTAATATCAGAGCTGCAAAGAAAATTGGATGTGGATAAAGAAGTTCAACCAAACTGCTCACTATAAAAAACAGCAGCAAAGAAATTGAAGCTGATTTAGCTCTTCCGCGTGGGTGAACGTCTGTTTCGCCTAATGCCATAGCCACTACACCAAGAGCAAGAATGGTTCCTATAAACGAATTGTTAAACAGAAGCTCGGCAGGAATTAACAATGCTGCTATAGACACTGTTACTTTTAAGGCCCAAAGATGATTTGGATTCTTCCAAAAGACATTAATCCAAATATCTGATGCTTTCTTTTTTATAACTCTAATTAAACTACTCATTTATGCAAATTAAAGAGTAACATCAACTCTAACTTTACCTAACAATGCATCAGGGTGATCACGGTAAGTAAACCTGTGAACATACTCAACTCTGAGGAGTCCCAGAATATTTGTTATACCAACTGTTCCCTCAATATAGGGCACTGATCCGTATTGATTCGAAACATACGGAAAATTATATAGTTCTGCTTGATCAGACTCATTATTACTTAAACTACGGAGACCGGGAATATTTTTATCTGATAATCTGCCATATGAAGCTCTGAATGAAAACAACTCTCTGAATTGAAGAACGTTAAGAACAGGGATTTTAGAAAATAATAAATCGTCTCCCACAAATGTTGCACGTAGCGTAACCTGTTCATCGGCAACAAACTCCAGGGCGCGACTAAGGAAGAAGGCGTTGCTCTCGATATGATGGCGATGCCGTTGATTGGGGTAAACCAATAGTGGAAACGGAACTGTATTCCACACTTTCATCATTTCTCCAACAACATCTACGTGACCTGCATTGCTAAGAAGAAATCGCTTTTGTGCCGAAATCTCTGTGCGGTGATATGGTAGTTCATTATCGAATACATCGGCTAAACCAACTGAATGAGAGAGGAAGAATACGGGACTTGTCATCTCAATAGGTCTTCTTTTTCTTTTCTGCTGAATGTATGCCTCTCTTGCCGAATAACGAAACTGTACACCAACCTCTGATGTGTAAAGTGCTTCATCAACTAAAATCTGATTGTCTTTATGATACTGGAATGCAAGTTCACCCTGAGGAACCATTCTGGATCGTCTTAACCAAACAGATTGAGCAAATCCATTTATATCTTCCCTTTCCCAGTTTAGCTCAGCAAAATTACGGTAGGTTGCCTCATTTTTGGATCTAAGAAAGGTCAAAAGCAGCAGATTGTTTGGTGAACGTGAATACATCTCACCGGGAGAATACAAGTCGTTTTCGTAAATAATACTAACATTATTCTTAGGAAACTCATCATCGTGATAGGCTTTTCTATCGAATGTATAAACAGCTTCTCCTCTGTATTTTAGTTTTTGATCGCCAAATCCATATGCAGCGTAACCTTTTATAAAGAAATTGGGATTCATTCTGGAATTTGAAGCAAATCCTGCTCTTAACCTTACTCCCTCAATTGGGTTATAGGTTGGAAAAGTCTGTATTCTGCCAAAGTCGAATTTATTACTCTCAGGGTCTCCGAGCGCTATCCAGTCATCCTTAACAAAATCTACTGCTTTCGTTAGAAATGAAGCAAACCCCGAACTGCTTCCGGCAAGGCTATCCTGAATGTTTTTAGATCTTAGCTCAAAATCATCGGGGAGCAACTGAATTAATATAAAATCTTCTTCCTGATCTTTAACAGATAAGTAGTAAAGTTTATATTTTTCTTTTGCTATTACTAAATGAACATTTTGAAGCGAATCGGGCGCCAAAAAAGAAAACTCACCAACATTATTGGCTACTGTTCCGTGATTTGTATTATGAATATAAACCGCAGCATATGGAACAGGAGTCTGATATTTAGCATCAATCACCTTTCCTTTGTAAAGCAGCTCTTGTGCATTTAAGGAAAGGTGTAACAGCAGTGTTATGAATATCAAAAGATATTTTCTCATATAATAAGACTACGGATTAATAAGGCTATGGAATAATACTTATTTTATATTTTTCTATATCGAACCCTCTTTGGCTCAACATTACCCATTCTCATCTTCTTATTTTCTTCATACTCGCTGTATGTTCCTTCAAAATAAAAGACTTCTGAGTTTCCTTCAAAAGCAAGAATATGAGTACAAATACGATCGAGGAACCACCTGTCGTGAGAAATAACAACCGCACAACCCGCAAAGTTTTCGAGTCCCTCTTCAAGCGCACGAAGAGTGTTAACATCAATATCGTTGGTAGGTTCGTCTAACAACAAAACATTTGCTCCCGTTTTCAGGGTAAGTGCAAGATGCAGTCTGTTTCGCTCACCACCGGACAACACGCCACAAAGTTTTTCCTGATCGGCTCCTGAAAAATTAAATCTGGCTAAATATGCTCTGGAATTGATGTCTCTGCCACCTACCTTTACAAATTCTGAGCCACCTGAAACAACCTGATATACAGTTTTGTTTGGATCAATTGACTCATGCTGCTGATCTACATATGCTGTAACAACAGTATCACCCACTTCAAATGTACCTGAATCAACTGTTTCTAACCCTTCTATTAATCTGAAAAGAGTTGTTTTACCGGCGCCATTGGGGCCAATTACACCAACTATACCGTTTGGAGGCAGCATGAAATTTAAGTTATCGAAAAGCAATTTATCTCCGTAAGCTTTTGCAACTCCGTGAGCTTCAATTACTTTATTCCCTAACCTTGGTCCGTTTGGAATGAATATCTCAAGTTTTTCTTCACGTTCTTTCTGATCCTGATTAAGTAACTGTTCGTAAGAATTAAGACGTGCTTTACCTTTTGCGTGTCGAGCCTTGGGTGCCATGTTTATCCAATCAAGCTCTCTTTCAAGAGTTCTTCTTCGTTTACTTGCCTGCTTCTCCTCCTGCTCCATGCGTTTGGTTTTTTGCTCAAGCCATGAAGTATAATTTCCTTTCCATGGAATTCCTTCACCTCTGTCGAGTTCAAGAATCCAACCTGCCACATGATCAAGGAAATAACGGTCGTGAGTAATACAAATAACCGTTCCTTTATACTGCTGAAGATGTTGCTCCAGCCAGTCGATTGACTCAGCATCAAGGTGATTGGTAGGCTCATCCAACAGCAACACATCAGGCTCCTGAAGGAGCAATCTGCAAAGTGCAACCCTGCGGCGCTCACCTCCCGACAACTCATGAATAGGCTGGTCTTCCGGAGGACAGCGCAGCGCATCCATTGCTCGCTCCAAACGATTATCAACACTCCAGGCATCAGATGCATCCAGCTTGTCCTGTAGCTCTCCCTGACGTGCAAAAAGACCATTCATTTTATCCTCGTCTTCGTAATATTCGGGAAGACCAAATTTCAGGTTTATATCTTCATACTCGGCAAGCATATCCATAATTGGCTGTACACCTTCACGAACAATATCTATTACTGTTTTTTCAGGGTCCAGCTGAGGGTCCTGTTCAAGATATCCTACAGTAAAACTTTTGTCAGAAACTACTTCTCCCTGATACTCTTTTTCTATTCCTGCAATAATCTTTAAAAGTGTTGATTTACCGGAACCGTTTAATCCGATAATACCAATTTTGGCGCCATAGAAAAAGGATAGGTAAATATTCTTTAATACCTGCTTGTGTGGTGGAAATGTTTTACTTACACCCACCATGGAAAAAATAATCTTCTTATCGTCGGACATATATTTATTTTTTTATGTTATTTCAATTTTTAATTCAAAACTCACTAAAGATGTATGTATGAGTCATTTTGCCTATCTGTTATTAATTGGAGCACAAAGATAGTGAAAATGATTTATAACAGATTATAAACATATCACATGTTAAAGATGTTATGTTTCGTATAACGAAATAATATTAAAAACAGATGAAAGCAGCAGTATTAAACAGGCTTAATGAAGTTCCTGTATTCACCGATTTTCCTGATCCGGTTCCTCAAAATGACGACCAGATTGTAATGCATGTAAAAGCAGCAGCGCTTAAAAACTTAGATAAATTAAAAACTTATAAGGATTACTATGCACCTTACCAAACTCTTCCGGTGGTAGTTGGTACTGACGGTGTAGGAGTTCTTGAGAGCGGACAAACTGTATATGCTCACGGAATTACCGGTACTATGGCAGAAAAGGCTCTGATTTCTGCAAATAGATATACTCCGCTTCCGGATAATCTTGACCCGGCAATTGCAGCGGCTTTGCCAAATGCAGTTTTAGGTGCTTCTGTGCCATTAAAAATCAGAGCTGACATGAAACCAGGTCATGTTGTTATTATAAATGGTGCAACCGGAATTACCGGTAAAGTGGCTGTTCAGATTGCTAAACATTATGGTGCATCAAGAGTTATAGCTGTTGGTAGAAGCGAAGAAGTGCTGGAAGAAGTGAAACTTCTTGGAGCAGACGACTGTATAACCTTAAATCAAAGTGACGAGAGTTTCATTAATGAAATCAGGAAAATAGATAAAGAGACACCCGTTGATATTGTTGTTGATTATTTGTGGGGAAATCCGGCAGATATGATACTCACAGCATTTAAGAACAGAGTGGCACGAAATGTTAAATTCGTAACAGTTGGAGATATGGCCGGCAGTGCAATAACATTAACATCCGGAGCGCTAAGAAGTGCAGATATCACACTTCTGGGCTCAGGGTTTGGCTCACTTACATCTGAAGTTCTAAGAAGGCTCACTACAGAGTTCCTTCCTGAGTCTTTTGCCCTGGCAGCAGAAGGAAATCTAAAAATAGACACTGAAAAAAGAAGACTGGAAGAGATCTCCCTTTCATGGAAAAGTCTTCTGGGAAGGAAAAGGATGGTAATTGTTATTTAATGATTTGAGCAGTTATTGATTTGAATATAATCAATAATTTGTAATTTATTTTCACTTTAACAAACAAAACATTTGCTTGTTTGTTAAGATACTTTAAGCGATAGTTTAGTTAGGGGTCAATATAATTTTATCATTATGGAATACAGGCAGATTATTGAAGTTGAATATAGAGAATTCGACGAAACAGCATTAGATAAAACCTGGGAGTGGTTAAACGATCCGGAAATCAGAAGATTAACAATTACTCCTGAATTAGACAAAGAGGGTCAGCGAAAATGGTTTGAGGGTTTAAAAGACAGAAAAGATTATTTTATTGAGGCTTTATGGCATGATAATAAACCAATTGCAATAATTGGTTTAAAAAATATAAATGGGAAAGATGCTGAGCTGTTTGGCTATATTGGCGATAAAAATTATTGGGGTAAAGCAATTGGGTACCATGGAATGATGTATGGTATAGAGCATGCCAGATCACTCAATCTTGAATCAGTATACACCATATTACTTAAGAACAATATTCAATCGTATAAAATAAACAGAAGATGTGGTCTCGAATATGAAAAAGATTTTGAAGACGACAAGATGATAATGCGGCTATATCTATAATTTACAGTTTTTTGATGTAAAATATTTTATTGAAAGGAAAAATAATTGTATTTTTGTGTTTCTAATAAATAAGATAGTTTTTAGGCTAAGATATAGAACACTTTTAACAAATAAAATTCAATAAATTATGATTAAAGTAGGTATTAACGGATTCGGTCGCATCGGACGCCTTGTTTTCCGTGCAGCTCAACAAAGAAATGATATTCAGGTAGTGGGTATTAACGACTTGCTGGATGTAGATTACATAGCTTATATGTTAAAGTATGACACAATTCACGGTAAGTTCGACGGAACTATTGATGTAAAAGATGGCAAACTGGTTGTTAATGGCAACGAAGTTCGTGTAACTTCTGAAAGAAATCCGGCTGACCTGAAATGGGATGCTGTTGGTGCTGAGTACGTAGTTGAATCAACTGGTCTTTTCCTTACAAAAGAAAAAGCCCAAGCTCACATTGACGCAGGTGCAAAATATGTTGTAATGTCAGGTCCTTCTAAAGATGATACCCGCATGTATGTAGTTGGTGTAAACCATAACACTTACTCAAAAGGTGAACAGTTTGTTTCAAACGCATCTTGTACAACTAACTGTTTAGCTCCTATTGCTAAAGTATTGAACGATAAGTTCGGTATCGAAGAAGCTCTTATGACAACAGTTCATGCTACTACTGCAACTCAGAGAACTGTTGACGGTCCTTCTGCTAAAGACTGGAGAGGTGGACGTGCAGCTTCGGGCAACATTATTCCTTCTTCTACAGGTGCTGCTAAAGCTGTTGGTAAAGTAATTCCTGAACTAAACGGAAAGCTTACAGGTATGTCACTACGTGTTCCAACACTTAACGTTTCTGTAGTTGACTTAACTGCTCGTTTAAAAACAGAAACTACATACGAAGAAATTACTGCTGCAATGAAAGAAGCTTCTGAAGGTGAATTGAAAGGTGTTCTTGGCTACACAGAAGAAGCTGTAGTTTCAAGCGACTTCATCGGTGATCCACACACTTCAGTCTTCGATGCAACTGCTGGTATCCAGCTTAGCCCTACATTCGTTAAAGTACTTTCATGGTATGATAATGAGTGGGCATTCTCAGTAAAACTTCTGGATCTTGTAGCTCACATGAATTCAGTAAACGCATAGTCGTTTTGATAATATTTAAAAAGCACCTCCGAATCGAAGGTGCTTTTTTTATCTCTATTATATAAATAAAATAAGAGGCTGTCTCATAATACAATTTGAGACGGCTTTTTT
>CAZYNA010000064.1:0-14048 GCA_964648775.1 uncultured Proteiniphilum sp.
CAAAATAAAAAAGAGACTGTCTAAAGGAAATTTAATTCTATTTTGAGACAGCCTCGGGTATTTAAACGACGAAATCGCCCGTTTCCGAAAAAGCCTGGCTATTAGAAGAATAAATGGTGCGACAGCACGAGATGTAGTAAATATTTTTGTTTCTGATATTGGTAAGATAGCCGTACCATGCGTGATAATAGGTCTGGTATGTGCATGGTGGCTTGCATCTAAATGGATACAAAACTTTATGGTGCAGATATCATTAGACTGGTGGATATTTGTGTTGGCAGGTTTAGTTATACTTATAATTACCGGTACGGTATCGGTAATGAACAGTTTGAATGCTGCAAAACAAAATCCTGTGGAGGCTTTGAAATATGAATAAAGAGAGAAAAATCAGATTGAAGAGTTATTTATAACGTCATTTAAAATCTTTTCAAGTGTTCTACAACGTCGTCATTTTCGTCATACAAGCCAAGATTGAGATTCATCAAGTCGCCATTGTCTGACATTTGACGGATAATAGGATAAATGGGGCGTTGGTTTGTCCAGAAATCGACATTAAGAAATATCATGGGACTGGCATAGCCATACGATTCGTAGTGGTTCTGTGCAAGGTCCTGAAATACCTCCTGCATTGTGCCTGCACTGCCCGGAGTGAAGATTACACCTCCCTTGGCAATTGCCAGAAGCCCTTCTTCTCTGACACTGTTCTCGAAATATTTGGCGATATGTGTAGCAAAAGGCGTGGGGAGTTCATGCCCGTAGTGCCAGGTTGGGATGCCCAGACTTTTATATGCAGGGTCAGGGTACTTTTCCATTGCCATAAATGAGGTTGCCAACCAGTTTTTATCGGAATACTCGGGTGCCTCTCTTAGAATTGAGGCAGCATCCAGAAGTTCGCTGTCGGTTCTACCTGCCATCCATGCTCCGAAATGGGTGGCTTCCATTGCTCCCGGTCCCCCACCCGACAACATCAGATATCCGTTTTCGGTAAGTGTTTTAGATAATTGCGCTACCTGAAAATACATTTCATCGGTGCGCTTTACTTTATGTCCGCCCATTATTGCAACCAGCTTTCGCTCATCGTACATTGATGTGAAATCGTGAAGGCTATCTGTAATTGAATGGTCGTGTAAACGCTGTGCAAGCGAGTCTCTTATGGAGTTTCGCTCGATTGAGTTTTGATGATAATCGTATACAATTTTATCAAGTGTGTTAAGGTATGTTTCGGGATTATTGTAATCAAAGCCGTTATACAGCGTATCTTTGTTGTAGAGCCTGTTTGGATATGTATTAAATGGCACTTCCAATATAGGGAATATAAAATTATCGTCAAGCAGGTGATGCAAAAGATCATCCGACATCACACAGCCCAGAAACAGGCATTTGGAGAATTGAACAGTGAGAATTTGCTGTTCAACACCGATGAGGTTTAGTGATTGTATAGCAATCTCTTCTACTGATGTTTTATTGTTTAAATAATATGACAACTCGGATATTGAATCAAATTTTTGCATAGTTAAATGTTTTTCTTGCCATAAAGGTAAGTGTTATTCCTCTAACAGCAAGGTAAATTATAAATGAAAACCATAGGCCGTTGTTTCCCCAAATTGGCGTAAACAGGAAATAGGATACAAAGAATATAATTGTTGCGAGAATCATAGCATTTCGCATTTCAACGGAAGCTGTTGCACCAATAAATATTCCATCCCAAAGGAATGCTGCGAATCCGGCAATGGGGATTAGCAATGTCCAGAACATATATCCTTTAGTTTCGCTGATAATATGTACATCATTGGTGAGAAGTCTGAGTATCATATCGGGGAAGATAAGATAAACTGCCATTGCAATTATACTAACTACGAGTCCCCAAAAGAATATCCTTTTAATCATATACTGAAGCATGTACTTGTTTTTCGCTCCTATATATCTGCCCGTTAATGCTTCACCGGCATAAGCAAAACCATCCATAAAATAGGAGAAGAGCATGAAGAACTGCATTAACAGGGCATTCACCGCCAAAATTGTATCTCCCATTCCTGAGGAGGCGAATGTAAAGAAGGTTGTTACGAGTGTGAGAAGGAATGTTCTGACAAATATATCGCCATTTACTCTGAAATATTCACGTATTGCAATTTTATCCCATATAGTTTCTTTTTTTACATATTTTATGAGTCGCATGTAGTATTTCCACCACAAGGCTGCTGCAACAAGCAGGGATATTATCTGAGAAAGCGATGTGCCAAGTGCAATTCCTTCAATTCTCATCCCGAAGCCAAATACAAAAGATACGCTTAGGACTATATTCAGGACATTGTTGAGAATTGCGATTACCATGGGGATTTTAGCGTTCTGCATTCCGATAAACCATCCTTTGAATGCGTACATGCCCAACACCGCAGGAGCACCCCAGATTACAATACGGAAGTATGTTGAAACATGATGAATTGATTCAGGACCGGATTGTATCAAACTAAATGCAAGTTGCCCGATTGGGTATTGTAGAAGAATTATGAGGAAACCAATTCCGAGACCGATAGCAAGTGATCTTATAAAAACGTTCATTGACTCGGTGAAGTCTCTTGCTCCATATGCCTGGGAGGCAAAGCCACTTGAACTCATTCTTAGAAATCCGAAATTCCAGTAGATCATATTGAAAATATTGGCACCTAGGGCAATAGCACCAATGTAAACTGCAGAACCAAGCCTACCGGCAACTGCAATATCAATCATTCCTAAAAGCGGAACTGTAATATTTGTGACTATATTTGGTAGTGCGAGTCTGAATATTTTCCTGTCCATAACCGATTAAACATCAAATAATATGCCAAAATAATTTACTAAATGAGGATATCTTTTAAATATTAATTCATATCTTTGAAATTGATACATCTAAAATGTTAGAAACACATAAATTGGAGATAATTATTAATTATTTCAAGTTTACTGTTGTATCATATTTTAGTACACATGCACAAAACTATAGATTAAAATGGACAAAATTCAGGAACTAACCTCAAAATTGTATGCTGAGGGTGTGGAGAAAGGCAAAGGGGAAGCTGAAAGAATTGTTGCTGAAGCAAATAGTCAGAGAAATAAAATTCTTGATGAGGCAAATGCTGAAGCAAAAGATATTCTTTCTGATGCCAGGAAACAGGCTGCTGAACTAAAAGATAATACCGAGGCTGAACTGAAGCTTTACGCAACACAGTCTGCAGAGGCTCTTAAGACTGAAATAACTAATCTGATTACCGACAAAGTTGTAACAGATAATGTAAAAATGGCTCTTGAGGATAAAGCATTTATGCAAAAACTGATAGTGGAATTGGTTCAAAACTGGTCGAAAGATGAAACTCTGACAATTGGTGTTGAAAGCAAGGAAGAACTTGAATCTTTTATTTCCTCTAATGCTAAAGGGCTGCTGGATAAGGGACTGAAGATTGAATCGGTTAATGATATAAAAACCGGTTTTGTACTGACTCCCGAAGATGGCACTTACAAAGTTAAGTTTGGAGAAGAGGAATTCATAGAATACTTTAAGGAGTTTCTTCGCCCACAAATTCAGAAGTTGCTGTTTTAAGGCAAATTACAATTTATTTAATCCTCCATTTTTTTTTAGCTTATGCTCTTTAAAAATCAATATTACTACTTTATTGCCGGATTACCGGATTTCACTTTCGAAAGCATGAAACTCCCCTTTACGGTTGAGGAGTTTAGAGTTATGCTTGACGAGGAGCTGAAGCCAAAGGACAGGCAGCTGATAAACAAGTATTTTCTAAAGCATGACAATGATAACTTGCTTAATTTACTGAAGGATAAAGATGCAACCTTAAGTCTTTTAGGAAAATTGACACGTGAGGAGCTCACTGACACTGTATCAAAAGTAAGGGAAAGTATTCCGGTTAATGACAAGAATATCCCTCCATATTTTGAAAATTACATAAAAAGATGGATAAGTGAGGAGAACCCGTTTGAAGGGGGTAAGCTTTGGGAAGATTTATTGACATCGCTTTACATGGATTACGGGATTGAGGTGAAAAACAGTCTCATGTCGGCATGGTTTGAACTGAATCTTAACATAGGCAATGTTCTATCGGCCATTTATGCACGAAAATACGGACTTAATGTTGCACAATATATTGTTGGTAATAATAAGCTTGCAAACACTATAAGAAGCAACTCTAATACCCGTGATTTTGGTATAAGTCAGGAGTTGGAATATTTTGATACGCTGCAAAGAATATCAGAAGATGAAGATATTTATGAGCGTGAAAGAAAAATGGATAAGTTCAGGTGGGAGTGGCTGGAAGAGAACACTGTTTTCGATTATTTCAATATTGAATATATTTTTGCTTATCTGTGTAAATTACAGATTCTGGAGCGATGGGTTAGCCTTAACGCTGAAGAGGGTGAACAAATCTTCAGGGATCTTATCAATAATCTGAAAAGTGACACAAAACATCGGGATGATTATTAATACCGGTGAATATAATTAGATACAAAAACAATCATATATGCTAACAAAAGGAAAAGTTAAAGGTATCATATCTAACCTCGTAATTGTTGAGGCGAATGGACCGGTTGCCCAAAATGAGATAGCTTATATTGATCTGGATGGAACCAGATTAATGGCGGAAGTTATTAAGGTTACCGGGAGTAACGCCTCGCTTCAGGTATTTGAGAGTACCAGGGGACTTAAAGTGGGCTCGGATGTGGAGTTTCAGGGCCATATGCTGGAGGTGGTGCTGGGTCCGGGACTATTGGAGCGTAACCTCGACGGACTGGAAAATGATCTGGACAAGATGGATGGGGTATTTCTGAAACGAGGTCAATACACTTTCCCGCTTGACGAGGAGAAGCTATGGCACTTTAAGCCAATGGTGGAAGTAGGTGACAAGGTAACCGCAGGATCGTGGTTGGGTGAGGTAGATGAAAATTTTCAACCTCACAAGATTATGGTGCCTTTTGTAATGACTGGTGAATACTCAGTGAAAAACATCGTCGAAGAGGGTGATTATGATATAAATAAAACCATTGCAGTGGTTGAGGATTCTGAAGGGAATGAGACTGAACTGAATATGATTCAGAGATGGCCTGTGAAGATTCCTATGACTAAATACAAAGAGAAACCCCGACCATTTAAACTTATGGAAACGGGGGTTAGAGCAATTGATACGCTTAACCCTATTGTTGAAGGTGGTACCGGTTTTATCCCCGGTGCTTTTGGTACTGGCAAAACGGTTTTGCAGCATGCTATTTCAAAACAGGCTGAAGCGGATATTGTGATTATTGCTGCTTGTGGTGAAAGGGCTAATGAAGTGGTGGAGATTTTTACAGATTTCCCGAAACTGATTGATCCGCATACGGGCAGAAAACTAATGGAGCGTACTATTATTGTGGCTAACACTTCTAATATGCCTGTTGCTGCCCGTGAGGCTTCAGTTTATACCGCTATGACAATTGGTGAGTATTACAGATCGATGGGACTGAAGGTGTTGCTTATGGCCGACTCTACTTCCCGCTGGGCTCAGGCGCTGCGTGAGATGAGTAACCGACTGGAAGAGCTTCCGGGGCCGGATGCTTTTCCGATGGACCTTTCTGCAATTATCTCTAACTTCTACGGAAGGGCCGGACATGTGGTGCTGAACAACGGCAAGGAGGGATCGATTACTTTTATTGGAACGGTTTCGCCTGCAGGGGGTAACCTTAAAGAGCCTGTGACTGAGAATACCAAGAAGGTGGCAAGATGTTTTTATGCGCTTGAACAGGACAGAGCAGACAAAAAACGTTATCCAGCCATTAACCCGATTGAGTCTTATTCTAAGTATTTTGAGTATCCTGAATTTGAGGAGTTTATTAAAGAACATATTTCTGACGACTGGATTGAGAAGGTGAATGAGATTAGAACTCGCCTTCTTCGTGGTAAAGAGATTTCGGAGCAGATTAATATTCTTGGTGATGATGGGGTTCCGGTTGAATATCACATAACATTTTGGAAATCGGAGTTTATTGATTTTGTTATCCTGCAACAGGATTCATTTGATGATGTGGATGCGGTAACGCCGATTGAGAGACAAAAGCATATTCTGGATTTGGTGATAGATATTTGTCGCACCGATTTTGAGTTTGATAATTTTACTGATGTTGCGGACTACTTTAAAGAACTGATTAATGTTGGTCGACAGATGAACTATTCTGAATACAATTCTGAAGCATTTAATAATTATATTAAACAGTTGAAGGAGATGGTTTCTGAAAGAAATATTAAGAATGTGGAAGCAAGCACTGTAGCTAATTGATAATTAACAAACTAAATAAAATGGCAAAAGCATTTCAAAAGATATACAGACAAATTACTCAGATAACCAAGGCTACCTGCTCGGTGAAAGCAACCAATGTGGGGTATGATGAACTTGCAACGGTAGATGGACGACTTGCACAAGTGGTAAAGATTATTGGTGATGAAGTAACTTTGCAGATTTTTGAGGGTACTGAAGGGATACCAACAAACGCTGAGGTGATTTTTATGGGAAAATCTCCCTCTCTCAAAGTTAGTGATCAATTAGCCGGACGTTTCTTTAACGCTTATGGTGACCCTATTGACGGGGGGCCGGTTCCTGAGGGTGAAGAAAGGGCTATTGGTGGTCCTTCGGTTAACCCGGTTAGAAGACAGCAACCCTCGGAACTTATTGCGACCGGTATTGCGGGTATCGACCTGAATAATACTCTTGTTTCAGGCCAGAAAATTCCTTTCTTTGCCGATCCTGATCAGCCTTTTAACCAGGTAATGGCTACTGTTGCACTTCGTGCTGAGACTGACAAGATTATTCTGGGGGGTATGGGTATGACAAATGATGATTACCTATACTTTAAAAACGTATTTAGCAATGCAGGAGCGCTGGATAGAATTATTTCATTTATGAACACTACTGAAGATCCGGCGGTTGAGCGTTTGCTGGTTCCTGATATGGCACTAACTGCAGCTGAATATTTTGCTGTGGACAAGAATGAGAAGGTGTTGGTTCTTCTGACAGATATGACTTCTTATTCTGACGCTCTGGCAATTGTATCGAACCGTATGGACCAGATTCCTTCGAAGGACTCAATGCCGGGGTCGCTCTATTCTGATCTTGCAAAGATTTATGAGAAAGCTGCTCAGTTTCCATCCGGAGGATCAATTACAATTGTTGCGGTTACAACTCTTTCGGGTGGTGACATCACTCATGCTGTACCGGATAATACAGGATATATTACTGAGGGACAGTTGTTCCTGCGTATAGACAGTGAAGTTGGAAAGGTTATTGTTGACCCGTTCCGCTCACTTTCTCGTTTGAAGCAGTTGGTGCAGGGTACAAAAACGAGGGAGGACCACCCGCAGGTTATGAATGCGGCAGTACGCTTATATGCTGATGCTGCTAATGCAAAAACTAAACAGGAGAGTGGTTTTGATCTTACGGACTATGATGAGCGTGCACTTGCTTTTTCAAGGGACTACTCGAAGGACTTACTGGCGATTGATGTAAACCTGGATACCGTTGAGATGCTGGATAAGACATGGGAGTTATTGTCTAAGCATTTCAGACCAACAGAGGTTAATATGAAACAGGAATTAGTTGATAAGTACTGGAGTAAATAATGGCAATAAAATTTCAATATAATAAAACTTCCCGACAGCAACTTGAGAAACAGCTGACTATCAGAGAAAGGGCTTTACCTACCTTACAGAATAAGGAGACAGCTCTTCGTATGGAAGTGAAAAAGGCCAAAAATGAAATAGAACAACTTGAAAAACAGCTGGAGGACAAAGTTCAGTCGTACGACAGAATGATGGGGATGTGGACGGAATTTGACCCTACTCTTATCAGTGTTAAGGATGTGCATCTTTCGAGAAGAAAGATTGCGGGGGTGAAGATTCCGATTCTCGACAGCGTTGATTTCGATATTAAGGATTTCAGCTTATTCAACAGACCGAAATGGTTTTTAGATGGACTGAAAACGGTTGAGGAATTGGCCGAAATTGGTATTCGAAGGGATTTTCATACTATTAGGCTGAATAACCTGGAGTATGCACGTAAGAAAACGACACAAAAGGTTAATCTTTTTGAGAAGGTGCAGATTCCGGGATATCAGGAGGCTATTTTAAAGATAAAGCGTTATCTGGAGGATGAGGAAAATCTATCTAAATCATCTCAAAAGATTATGCGCTCTAAGCAGGAGCAAAGAAGGGAAGAACAAAGAACTAAAGGAGGAGACGACATATGGTAGCAACAATGAGAAAGTTTGTGTTTCTGGCCTTCCATAGAGATTGGGACCAGTTCCTCCATGAATTGCGTGACTTGGGAATGATTCATGTTGTGGAGCAGGACCGGACTGAGATTGACGAGGAGAATCTTGAGACTTTTATAGCTCAATCTAAGAGGTTTAATGAGGCTGCAAAGAAGCTGAATAAACAGATTGACAAGAAGTCGAAGGAGCCTCTGAATGAAGCTGACTCTGATCTGGGATATAAGATACCCAACATGATTGAGGAAATAGAGGATGCTATTTCTCAAATTAATCAGAAGTTGCAAGTTGCAATTAAAGAGAGGGATGCTCTAAAAGTATGGGGTGATTTTAATCCGGAAAACATTAAGAATTTAGAAAAGGCTGGTTATAGGATTCAATTCTTCGTATCTCCTAATAATTTGTATGATAAAGAGTGGGAGACGAATCATGATATTTATGTTTTGAAAAGAGAGGCGTCTCGTATTTACTTTATTGCACTGAGTAGAGGTGAGAATCTGGCTGAAATATTTGATCTGGAAGAAGAAAAAATTCCGGATGTCTCTCTTAGTGAGCTGAACGGACTTATTGATTCTTTGAAGCATGACATTGAATTACAGAATTATAAACTAAAGGAGCTGGCTAAGGATCTACCATCTTTGGAACTTGCAATAAAGGAGCTTGAATCTGAAATGACCTTTACGAAGGTGGTTCAGAGTGGCAAACCGGTTGCTGATAATAAGCTAATACTGCTTCAGGGATGGGCTCCGGAGGATAATGTAAAGGAGATATCAGAGTATCTGGACACTAAGAGTGTTTATTATGAGACTTATGAGCCGGTACCGGAGGACGATGTACCTATTAAATTTAAAAATAACAGGTTTGCAAAGATTTTTGAACCGATTGCTGAACTGTATGAACTGCCAAGCTACAATGAGATTGACCTGACTCCTTATTTTGCTCCTTTTTATATGATATTCTTTGGTTTATCATTAGGAGATATCGGCTATGGGGCTTTTTTGTTGCTGTTTGCGACACTGGTGAAAATCATAAAGAAGGATACCATTCCTAAATCTATGAGGGGCATAATGACGCTTGTTCAATTCCTTGGAGGCGCAACTATGTTCTGCGGTTTGCTTCAGGGAGGCTTCTTCGGATTTAGTATTTATGAAATTAACAGTCCGATTATACAAAACCTCGAAAATATTATATATTTCGATAACTCACAGATGTTTATGCTGTCACTAGTGCTGGGGGTAATTCAGATTATGTTTGGTATGTTTATAAAGATTTTTAATCGTGCTAAACAATTTGGGTTTGCCCATTCGCTTTCAACAATTGGATGGTTTGTATTTCTGATTAGCTTTATATTGTCATTTCTATTTCCTAACTTCTTACCAATGGGTGGAATGGCGCACAATATTGTAATGATTCTTTCTGGAATTTTGATAGTTTTTTTCAACTCTCCGGGGAAGAATATCTTTGTTAATATTGGAAGTTCATTATGGGATACATATAATATGGCAACAGGGCTGCTTGGTGACGTTTTATCTTACGTGAGACTTTTTGCTCTTGGATTGTCGGGCGGTATTCTTGCCGGGGTATTCTCCAGCCTTTCTGTTGGAATGAGTCCGGATAACGCTATTCTTGGTCCTCTAGTGACTATTCTTATTTTTGTTGCCGGCCATGCAATAAATATGTTTATGAATGCATTGGGGGCTTTTGTTCATCCGTTGCGACTAACCTTTGTAGAGTTCTATAATAACTCTGAATTTACAGGTGGTGGAAAAAAATATAATCCTTTCAGGAAAGAATTGAATTATCAGGAATAGAGAAAATAAATATATATAAACAACATAATTAAAAATCAACTAAATGGAAACAAATTTAATAATTGCCTATACAGGTATAGCAATTATGCTAGCGCTCTCTGGCATTGGAAGTGCCTATGGGGTTACAATTGTTGGAAACGCTGCTATAGGTGCAGCAAAAAAAGTGGATGGAAAGTTTGGTAACTTTCTGGTATTGACTGCACTCCCCGGAACACAGGGTTTATATGGTTTTGCCGGTTACTTTATGTTCCAGAGTATTTTTAATGTTCTCACTTCCGAGATTACAGCAATTCAGGCATGGGCTACTTTGGCTTCGGGTCTGGTTCTTGGATTCGTTGGACTTCTTTCCGCGATACGTCAGGGACAAGTTTGTGCTAATGGTGTAGTTTCTATAGGACAAGGACATGATGCTTTTGCAAATACACTTATTTTAGCTGTATTCCCGGAACTTTATGCTATTATTGCACTTGCTGCTGCTTTCCTTATGGGAACTGCTATTGCGTAAATCGTAATTTATATTTAATTAGCAAAGCCTAATTCTTTTATTAATTATAAAAATGGGGCGAACTCTTATGAGGGTTCGTCTCTTTTTTTTTATTCATACTAAACATCATCAATATCTAAACGATCAATTCCAATATCTTTCATTGATGAGGGATCTTCAACAGGTTCAAGATGGGTGTCAACAGTTACGGGTTGATCAAACATATTAACTATTGTCTCTTCAATTATATCTGCATAATCGTGACCCCGCTTCACCGTCCAGTTGCCGGGAACTAGAAGGTGAAAAAATATAAATTTTCGCTGTCCTGCAGTACGGGTCATTAATGAATGATACTCAATCTTTTCTGATTTTAATGAATCGAGGTAGGTGGTGATTATTTTTAAATCTTCATTTGGGATGGTTGTGTCCATTAGTCCGCTGGCAGAACGACTGATTAACTTGTATCCTGTATAGATAATGTTTAACGCAACAAGTATTGCAATAATGGGGTCAACAATAAGCCAACCAGTGAATTTAACAACAACAATACCTACAATTACACCCACCGAGGTAAGTACATCAGTCATAAGGTGTCTGCCATCAGCTTCAAGAATTAAAGATTTACGCTTTTTCCCGGTTTTTATTAGAATTAACCCGACAGCTAAATTTATAAGCGAAGCGATAAGTGAGAAGAGTAATCCTATATTTACATTGTCAAGCGGAACGGGATTTATAAGTCGCGGCAAGGCTTGTTTGATTATACTGAATGCAGCGATTAGAATAAGTGCGCCTTCTGCTACACCTGAGAAGTATTCAGCTTTACTGTGTCCGTACATGTGCTTTTTATCAGCAGGACGCTGCGACAGTTTTAGCATTATTAATGCAAACAGAGCAGCGAACAGGTTTACAAACGACTCAAGCGCATCTGATAAGAAACCTACTGAATCTGTTATATGATACGCGTATGTTTTAAGCAGTATGGTTATTATTGCTGCGGCAATAGAGAGATATAAAAATTTGTGAAGCGGACTTTTCTTTCTATCTGACATTATTTCTGAAGTATTTATATAGGTGATACAAATTTAATCAATTAATCTAACTTTAGCCTTATCACTAAAACTGTTATAATTAATCCTTTTTCATTATCTTTGTTACTTAATTGAATTGAAACTAAATAACTTTTCAGAAAGATATGTTTGAAAATTTAAGTGAGAGACTTGAGAGGTCGTTTAAGATATTAAAAGGGCAGGGCAAAATTACCGAGTTAAATGTTGCTGAAACTTTAAAAGAAGTTCGCCGTGCCCTTCTTGATGCCGACGTTAATTACAAAACTGCTAAGGAGTTCACCGAATCGGTTAAACAAAAAGCAATGGGACAGGATGTTCTGAATGCTGTTAAACCTGAACAGTTGATGGTTAAAATAGTTCATGATGAACTGGCTAACCTTATGGGGGGCTCTTCTGTTGATATAGACATTAAAGGTAATCCAGCTATAATTCTCATGTCTGGCTTGCAGGGTTCGGGTAAAACCACTTTTTCGGGCAAGCTTGCAAATATGCTTAAAAGCAAAAGAGGCAAAAACCCTCTGCTCGTTGCAGGTGACGTATACCGTCCGGCAGCTATTGAACAGCTAAAGATTCTTGGAGAACAAATTGGTGTTTCTGTATATGCTGAGGAAGAGAATAAAGATCCGGTAAAGATTGCTAAAAATGCTGTTCAGCATGCACGTCAGCACGGAAAGGATTTGATTATAATTGATACTGCCGGTCGCCTTGCAATTGATGAGCAGATGATGGATGAAATTGAGTCTATCAAAAAAGCTGTCAACCCTCAGGAGATATTGTTTGTTGTTGATGCAATGACTGGTCAGGATGCCGTTAACACTGCAAAAGAGTTTAACGATCGTCTGGATTTTAACGGCGTGGTATTAACTAAACTGGATGGTGATACTCGTGGAGGTGCTGCTCTATCAATACGCTCAGTTGTAAATAAACCTATCAAGTTTGTTGGTACTGGTGAAAAACTTGATGCAATTGATGTATTCCATCCTGAACGTATGGCCGACCGAATTCTTGGAATGGGCGATGTTGTTACTCTTGTTGAAAAGGCTCAGGAACAATATGACGAAGAAAAAGCACGTCAGCTGCAGAAAAAGATTGCTAAGAATCAGTTTGATTTCAACGACTTTATTGAACAGATCCAGCAAATTAAGAAAATGGGTAATCTTAAAGACCTTGCTTCAATGATTCCGGGAGTAGGAAAACAAATTAAAGACTTGGATATAGATGATGATGCTTTTAAAGGCATTGAGGCAATCATCAGATCTATGACCCCACTTGAACGCTCAAATCCTGAAATTTTAAATGGAAGTCGCAGAGCCCGAATTGCTAAAGGTAGCGGCACCGAAGTTCAGGAAGTTAACAAACTTATTAAACAGTTCGACGAGACTCGTAAAATGATGCGTAAAATGACTACAGGCGGCGGAAGACAAGCTATGAGAAGTATGAGAAGAAGATAGTAACCTATAAATATATCATAAAATGAATCTAATAGACGGAAAGGCAGTTGCTGCTCAAATAAGACAAGAGATTGCACAAGAGGTGAAACATATTAAAGATTCTGGTGGTAAAACTCCTCATTTAGCTGCAGTTTTAGTTGGCCATGATGGCGGTAGCGAAACCTACGTTGCTAACAAAGTTAAAGCATGCGAACAGGTAGGTTTTAAATCAACTCTTATTCGTTTTGAGGATGACATTACTGAAGAAGAGCTGCTTAATTGTGTTTATCAATTAAATAAAGATACTGATATCGATGGGTTTATTGTCCAGCTTCCTCTACCCCGCCACATTTCTGAAAGTAAAATAACTGAAGCTATTGATTACAAAAAGGATGTTGATGGTTTTCACCCTGTGAATGTTGGCAGGATGGCTCTTGGAATGCCCTGTTTTTTATCTGCAACTCCTTCGGGAATTGTTGAGCTGTTAAGGAGATATGAAATTGAAACTAAAGGCAAGCATTGTGTTGTTTTAGGCAGAAGCAATATTGTTGGCAAACCAGTCTCTATGCTCATGATGCAAAAAGCAAATCCTGGCGATTGTACAGTTACAGTTTGCCATAGTCGCACACCAAATATTAAAGAAATGTGCCTACAGGCTGATATAATTATTGCAGCATTAGGTGTTCCTGAATTCCTTAAAGGTGATATGGTTAAAGAAGGAGTGGTTGTTATTGATGTTGGTACTACTCGTGTACCTAATATTCATACAAAATCCGGGTTTAAATTAACCGGTGATGTAAAGTTTGACGAAGTTGCTCCCAAGTGTTCGTACATTACACCTGTTCCGGGAGGTGTAGGGCCAATGACAATTGTTTCGTTATTAAAAAACACATTATCAGCTGCAAAAAAGGATATTTACCCATAGGTAAAACCCTAATTTTAGGCTTAAGAATTTATGGACATAATAATTGCACTGAGG
>CAZYNA010000065.1:0-8421 GCA_964648775.1 uncultured Proteiniphilum sp.
AACATATCTAAATGTTCCTTCCAAAAGCGGGTGCAAAGATAGGAAGTATTTTTTAAACTCCAAAACTTTTGAATCTTTTTTTTCAAAAATTTTTCTTGAAACCCAAACTTTTTTCAAATAAACCTGATTTGCAGTCTCTTGAATCAATTAACTCTTTAACGACTCACTTTTTCTTTGAGAGCAAGACCACAAAGATAATACAAATAATAAATATCAACCAAATATTTATTCCCTTTTACATCAATTTTTAGGCCAAATTAACTCTAAAAAAACCGGCTACTTTTCAAACACCTTAATTAACAACATATTGTAAAATAGTCAGTGCTCCACTCTATTTCAGAAATTAATAAAATCTATTTCAGAAATTAATAAAAAACTCAATTTCAATTAACCAGAATATGAGAGCTTGTTGTTATTTGGGGAGTTACTGCAAAATTAAGTACCTCAGGTCCTCTTAATAATTCAATATTAATCGATACAGGAGTGTTCCAGTCGATGTACTGATTAAAATTAAACAGGTATGAAAATGCAGCTCTATACCTTCTGTTATTTGCAATAGCCTCAGAAACAGCAAGGTAATTTGAGATATCCCAAAACATACATTCAGTAAATCCATTAGAATCTGTATAACGGGTATTCTGATCTCTCAGATTCATCGTCTCGGCAAGAAAACGTCTATAGCCTTCTGTCAGAGACTGAGATGACGTGTGATCAAATTTCTGTCCTTGAATATTTGTGATAACATCACCCGGTCTAATTCCCGCAATATCAGCCGGAGATCCCTTATCAACAGACACTACTGTCTTAAGATCATTCATATCAAACCCTATGCCTGTATAATTATATCTCAAGTATTTTACATTATATGTGCCAAATGATCTGTTACCGGCATAAGGGAACTTCAATAATATAAGAGGAAGATTCATTTCCAGATAGTCGGTTAAACTATAATAAGAGCTCAAACGCTCCTTCACTTCACCCTCCCATATTAAAGTCATCTCACCGGCACCCATAAATCTCCTGTCATAAAAACGATACCCGAAATGCAAATCATGGGTAATATCATCAACTCTAACAGCTTCAGAAGGACTATAAACAGGAATTTTTACAGTCCTGTTATTCCTTAAATCAAATCTCCAAACGGGTTGATAGCTTCCATACGTTGGAGAATTTTGTTTGTAAAGCGGATTGTTTTGAAAATTATAATATGTTTGAATAATAAAATCCGGATCATCAGGACTATGCTGCAGCCCCATCTGATTTAATGCTCTGATAAAAATTGCGTTAATTCTCTCATCAAGTTCTCTTGTACTTTCATCAGACGGAGTAAACCCAAAAGTTCTGTATTCATTAAATTGTGCATTTTCATTTGTTGTAGTAGTTACAGGAATTATAAAACGTCTGTCCTGAACATCTTCAAGACTATAAAAAGCAAACACCGGTGCAAGCTGGGCCTCTTTAATAGCATTACTGTGTCTGCAATCTTTCTCAAATGATATTTCCTTAAATGAGTGTTCGAAGTTTCTTGTAGCCAAAGAAATACGGGTTTCATCAAGATTAAACCACGACATTATTGTCTGATACGACTTCTGATATGTGCCGTTACTATTTACAGATAGAATAATATCGTTCAGTTTTAATCCCGCTCTCTCGGCAGGTGAACCGGGAGTAACCTCAACTACAACAGGCTCTTTATAACCCCAACTCTTATCTTCGCTTAGTTCAAAAACAAAGCCTAAACCACAAGTTATTTCGCCACTTTGCGCAGTTACTTTACCAATAAGTGCAAAGAATATAATTAATACGCTCAAAAATTGTTTCATTGTCATATATATATATTGTGCTTACATTACAAAGATATATTATTTTTTTAAACCAATTACCTACATTTTCTTATCTTTGCCTTACAGAATTAGTAATTTACATTTAATCTACCGTAAATAACTGCAACATAAAATGCTTAAGATTATAAAAAATGATCCTTGGTTAGAGCCTCACTCCAGTGCTATTGAAGGAAGGCATAACTATTACCTGAAGCGCTTGTCCAATATAACTAATAATGGAGAAATTACGCTTTCAGATTTTTCAACCGGATACTTATACTTTGGATTACACAAGACCAACGAAGGCTGGATTTTTAGAGAATGGGCCCCAAATGCAACTGAAATCTTTCTTGTAGGCACATTTAATAATTGGCAAAAGCTTGAGGCATACCGACTACAAAGGGAAGAAAACGGCGTTTGGGAGGTAAGACTGCCAATAAATCGTATTCATCACGAAGACCTGTATAAAATGCATGTTAGCTGGGAAGGAGGTTCAGGTGAGCGTATTCCTGCCTGGTGTCGTCGTGTGGTTCAAGATCACACCACAAAAATATTCAGTGCACAGGTATGGGAACCAGAACATAAGTTTCAATTTAAACATACAAATTATAAAGCAGACACATCACCACTTTTAATATATGAAACCCATGTTGGCATGTCAACACAAGAAGAACGTGTGGGCACATATAACGAATTCAGGGAAAACATCCTACCTCGCATAAAGGAAAAAGGATACAATGCAATTCAAGTAATGGCTATTCAGGAACATCCTTATTATGGATCTTTCGGATACCATGTGTCAAGCTTTTTTGCACCATCATCTCGCTGTGGTACTCCTGAAGAGCTCAAAGCACTGATCGATGCTGCCCACGATCTGGGAATTGCAGTTATCATGGATATCGTTCACTCCCACGCTGTTAAAAATGAAATTGAAGGAATAGGGCGGATAGATGGATCTTACGACCTCTATTTCCATAGCGATCCCGCTCGTCGCAATCATACTGCATGGGATTCGTTATGCTTTGATTATGGAAAGAATGAAGTAATCCATTTTCTTCTCTCAAACTGTAAATACTGGTTAGAAGAGTTTAAATTCGACGGATTCCGTTTCGATGGAGTCACCTCAATGATATATTTGAGTCACGGTTTAGGCGAAACATTCACAGAATATGGCGATTATTATAATGGTGGGCAGGACGGAGATGCAATATCCTACCTCACCCTTGCCAATCAGCTTATTCACGAAGTTAATCCCAACGCAATTACTATTGCCGAAGAGGTAAGCGGCATGCCCGGTCTCGCCCTTGATATTAAGTCGGGTGGTTATGGATTTGATTACCGGATGGCAATGAATATACCCGACTACTGGATTAAAATCATAAAAGAGAAAAAAGATGAAGATTGGTCGCCCTCCTCTATTTGGTGGGAAACAACAAACCGCAGATCCGACGAAAAAACAATCTCTTATGCCGAAAGTCACGACCAGGCACTAGTGGGCGATAAAACAATAGTTTTCAGGCTCATAGACTCCGATATGTACTGGTATATGTCAAAGTGGATGGAAAGCTCAACTAAAGTCGACCGTGGCATTGCGTTACATAAAATGATTCGTTTAGTTACCGCCACAACTATTAACGGCGGATATCTCAACTTCATGGGCAATGAGTTCGGACATCCTGAGTGGATTGATTTCCCTCGTGAAGGAAATAACTGGTCGCACAAATATGCCCGTCGCCAATGGAATCTTGAAGAAGACAGTAACCTCAAATACCATTTTTTGGGAGATTTTGATAAAGATATGATCTCACTTATCAAGTCAGTTCCTGACTTCCAGGCAACCCCTCTCGAAAAAGTATGGGATAACGATGGCGATAACATATTGGCTTACAGAAGAGACGACTTATTATTTGTATTTAATTTTAATCCAAAGGAGTCATTTAACGGTTATGGAATACTGACACCGCAAGGTGAATATCAAATAATTTTAGATACTGATGATACTAAATTCGGAGGTTTCAATCGAAATGACTCTTCGGTTCACCACTTCACCCAATACGACGGACTGTATGCAAAAGACAACAAAGGATGGTTAAAACTATATCTTCCTGCACGAACAGCAATTGTCATGAAAAAGATCAATAAACATTAATATATATAGTAACAAAAAAATATATGAATAATAATATGCTTTACCCACTTAAATTTCAACCCATTTTAAAATCAATGATATGGGGCGGATCTGATATATGTAAATTCAAAAACATCCAGTCTGATCAGGATACAATAGGCGAAAGCTGGGAAATATCCGGAGTTGAAGGAAATATATCAGTCGTGTCTAACGGCAGCTTAAGTGGTAAGTCTCTCGACGAGTTAATTTCTGAATTCAAAGGAGATCTTGTGGGAAATAGTGTTTATGAACGTTTTGGAAACACCTTCCCCCTTTTAATTAAATTTATTGATGCACGCAACGACCTCTCAATTCAGGTTCACCCTGATGATAAATTAGCTAAAGAACGTCACAACTCTTTCGGTAAAACAGAAATGTGGTACGTTGTAAAAGCAGCACCCGGAGCATATCTTTATACAGGTTTTAAACAGCAAATTACACCCGAAGAGTATGTAGAGAAAGTAAAAAATAACACCTTCACCGATACCTTAATGCGTTATGATGTTAAAGAAGGTGATGTGTTCTTCCTGCCTGCCGGACGTGTTCATGCAATTGGCGCTGGTTGCTTCGTTGCTGAAATTCAACAAACCTCAAATATCACATATAGAATTTACGATTATAACCGTACAGATGCTGAAGGCAACACACGTGAGCTGCACACAGAATTAGCAAAAGATGCAATCGATTATAGTATTTACGATTCATATAAAACAACTTACGAAAGCAATAAAAACCAACCCGTTAAACTGGTCACATCCCCCTATTTCGAGACACATTTGTTAGAGATTGATAATGAGGTAAGTCGCAACTACTCAAACACTGACTCCTTCGTCATCTACATCTGCATGGAAGGAAAATGCACTATTAAAGATGATAAAAACCAATCAGTTGAAGTCGCCCGGGGAGAATCAATACTCATTCCGGCCACTACCAACTCAATTCAAATCCTGCCGGAGGGGAACTGCAAACTACTTGAAACCAGAGCCTGATAATGGAGACTATCAACAAAAACGAAAAAGGTATCATCTTAACAAATGTTGGTACCCCGGCCTCTGATGGCCTTGCTGATGTGAGAACATTTATTGGAGACATGCTGTCAGATCCGCATTTAACAGATATGTCTAAACTACGTTCAACACTACTTGCACGATGTATAATTGCCCCTCTTTCAGCTAAGAGTTCAAGAGAAAAGTACAGAATAATATGGCGAAAAGAGAAACCTATTACATCGCCACTTCAATATTACATGCGTGAACTGGCTAAATCGCTGGAGAAGAAAAAAGGTATTCCTGTGGAAGTATCAATGCGCTACGGAAAACCAAGTTTCAGCGATGCAGTAAGAGAATTAAAGAAAAAGTGCTCAACACTTAAGGAGGTAATTATTTTCCCCCTCTACCCACATTTTGCTCAGTCCACCACCCAAACAGCAGTAGAAGATATTGAGAAAATATATAAAAAACGCTCCTACCCTTTCAGCCTTAAAGTTATAGACCCCTACTTCAATCACCCGGCTTTTATAAATGCACTGGCAGTACGTTCAGCTTCATTTTTAAAGGATATCGATCATCTTGTGTTCAGCTATCATAGTCTGCCCGTCTCTCAAATTGAAGAAGCAAGTAAAAAAGGCAATGATTTCGATTACATATATCAGGTTAATGAAACAAACCGATTATTTTGCGAAAAAGTTGGTTTTGATTTCGGGAACACCTCACTCTTTTTTTCATCTCAAAGAGGCGATCATTGGATGAAACCCTTTTTGGATAATGATATAAAAAACTTACCTGCAAAAGGTTATAAGAGTGTTGCAATAATGGGTCCCGGCTTTCCAACAGATAATATGGAAACTCTTTATGACATGGATTATGAAGCAAGAAAGCTTTTCATGGAAGCGGGAGGTGAGAAATTCACATTCATACCCTCACTTAATGATCACGAGGCATGGGTAGAAGCAATTTGGGAAATTATTAAATATAATACTCCATAAGATCAATCAATCCTGCCTGTAGTGCAAACCTGGTAGCCTCATTAACGCTATTCACTTCCAGTTTGTGATAAATATTTCGTCGATGAGTATTTACTGTATGGAAGCTAAGATTCTTCTCAGAGGCAATCTCTTTTGTTGTTTTCCCCAAAGCTATCTCCCTGAGGATAATCTTCTCAGAGGCAGTTAGCTGGTCGGGAATACGCTCTTTCTGAACATTCACTTTCATAACCGATCGGGCAATCTCGCACCAGTACACTTCACCTGACGATATACTCTTCAATGCATGAATAATATCCGATTTGGTATTATGTTTCAAAACAACGCTTATCGACGAGTCTGCAAGGAGCAACTGACGCAGGAAGTACGCCTGTGGCTCATCAGTAAACAATAACCAGTCGGATTCTTTTGCACCCGATTTAATATTAAGCATATGGGTAACCGACTGAAAATTAAACAGGGAATAATCTACAATAACAATCGAATCAGGATATTTTCTCAATAAAACAAGGAGATCCTCATAGCTATTAGCCTCAAATACATTGGGAGATTTAGTCACCTCCTCTATAAATGAGATCATTCCCGCGCGAGTAACCGCCTGTTTATCTGCAACTATATAATTCACTTTAATCAAACTTAACATTCCGACTGTACTATAATCCATACAGCCATATAATCTACAAAAATAATCAATTATGCCATCCATCAACAAAAAAATACCACGAATGTGCTATTTCATACAGCAAACTAAGCACTTATCTTTGTATTAACAAAAACTAAAATATTATTGATATGACTAAAATTGCAGAAAATCTAACGGAATTAGTGGGCCGTACGCCATTATTAAAACTTAATCAGGTTGGAAAATCTGAAGGAGCAAAAGCAAATGTAATAGCAAAATTAGAAAGCTATAACCCACTTGGCAGCGTTAAAGACCGTATTGCACTGGCAATGGTTGAAGATGCAGAAAGAAAAGGAATCCTTAAAGAAGGATCTGTCTTAATTGAGCCCACCAGTGGAAATACTGGTATTGGTCTTGCTTTCGTATCAGCAATTAAAAAGTACCGACTCATTCTTACTATGCCCGAAACTATGAGTATTGAAAGAAGAAATCTTCTTAAAGCTCTTGGAGCAGAGTTGGTTCTCACACCCGGGCCCGATGGAATGAAAGGTGCAATTGCAAAAGCAAATGAGCTTAAATCGGAGATAGAAGGCGGAGTTATATTACAGCAGTTCGAGAATCAGGCAAACCCTCAGATTCATTACGACACTACCGGAAACGAGATTTGGGATGATACCGACGGAAAAGTTGATATTCTGGTTAGCGGAATCGGAACCGGAGGAACAGCAAGTGGTGCAGGAAAGCGATTAAAAGAACTTAATTCCAACATTCAGGTAGTTGCAGTAGAACCAACCGATTCGCCCATACTTTCAGGCGGCAGTCCCGGTCCACACAAAATACAGGGCATTGGTGCAGGCTTCATACCCGGAACCTACCACGCCTCTGTTGTCGATCGAGTTTACACCGTTAGCAATGACGATGCAATTCGCACCAGTCGCAAGTTAGCCGCAGAAGAGGGTCTCCTTGCCGGTATTTCTTCAGGAGCAGCAGCCTATGCCGCATTACAAATCTCCAAAGAGCCGGGAAATGAAGGTAAAAACATAGTGGTTATCCTTCCCGATACAGGCGAGCGTTACTTATCCACAGTTCTTTATGCCTTTGATGAATACCCGTTGTAGGCTTCAATTAAAGACTGTTTTTTATATCCTGAATTAGGTTATCAACACTCTCCAGTCCTACCGACATACGGAGAGTGTTTTCTTTTACTCCCATCTCTTTTCTCTGTTCCGGTGTAAAATTCCCAAAAATAGTACTGGCCGGATGAATTATCAACGTCTTATTCTCAAAGAGATTAGTAGCACGTCTAACCAATTTAAGCTTGTTCATGAAACTAAAACATCGTTCCTTAGAATCTAAATCAAAAGTAAGCATAGCTCCCGGACAATCACCAAACTGTCTTTTACTAACCTCATAAAAAGCATTACCCTCCAATCCCGAATAATTAACAGATTCAACTTCAGGAAGAGCCTGCAAGCGTTTGGCGAGCTCAAGACAGCTGGTCGACTGCCTTTCATACCTCAGCCTAAGAGTATCCAGTCCCAATGACTGCTTAGAAGCCACCTCAGGAGTCATATATGCTCCAATATTTCTATGAATTTCTTTCCTTAGTTTATAATGAAATGCAGATTTAGAAAGATCAGTAAAAGGACTAAGTCTTTTCGAACTGCTCCAGTCGAAATTGGCATAATCAATAATAATTCCACCAAGACTGGTGCCACCTCCCGAAATATACTTTGTACTTGATATCAAATCTATATCCACACCAAACTCAGAGGCATTAAAATCGGTAAACGCAATAATTGTTGTATCAGCAACAAGAGGCACTCCC
>CAZYNA010000065.1:8521-9716 GCA_964648775.1 uncultured Proteiniphilum sp.
GTATGCTCATCTGTTTTTCCGCAAAAAGCATCTTCCATCTCTTCTGCAGTAGAAAACTCGTATGCAAGAGCATTATAAACAGGCATCGAAAGTGCTCCATATGCATCCGGTTTGGGATATGATAAACCTAAAAACTTCTCTTCATATTTTTTTTCGTCCATTACGCCTGACTTTTAAATTAAACTCTGCAAATTTAATATAAATCATCGATGAAAAAGCACATTTAGACTAATCCTTTTGAGGGTCACAAAAATTACACTTACTTTTGCTTACGTAGTATATTATAGAAACCACCCCTCTCATGAGATTCAAAATTATATTTTTGCTTTTGCTGATAATACCCGCTGCATCACTTTATTCTCAGTCGGAAACAGGAACTGTTAAAGGCAAAGTTTACGATAGCGAAAGCAAAGAAACCATTCCTGCCGCTACTGTCAGAGTGTTAACAGCAAAAGACAGCACACTAATCGCAGGGGCAACAACAAGCAAAGAAGGTGCATTCTCACTAACCCTTCGTCACGGCAACTATATTGCGCAATTCTCATTTATAGGTTACAACGATACATATCAAAACATAAATATCTCACATTCAAACAATAGTATCAGAATCGACAGCATAATGATAGTCGAACAACCAATCCTTCTCGACGAAGCTGTTGTTACTGCCCCATCTCTCGAAATAGTTGTACGGGGCGATACTCTCGAATATAATGCTGCTGCTTATAATGTAACTGATATGGCAGTAGTAGAAGACCTGTTAAAACAAATGCCCGGAGTTGAAATTGATGCAAACGGAACCATTAAGGTGCAAGGGAAAGAGATTAAAAAGATCTTTGTTGATGGAAAAGAGTTCTTTAGCGATGATCCTAAGGTAGCTTCAAAGAATCTACCAGCAAAAATGGTTGATAAACTGCAGGTGGTCGACAATAAATCTGAGACCGAAAAAATGACCGGATTTGATGATGGTGAAGAAGAGATGATTATCAATCTCACGGTAAAACCTGAAATGAAGCGTGGTGCATTTGGTAATGCTTTTGCCGGATATGGCAGTAAAGAAAGGTATGAGTCAAATGCCATGGTAAACTATATGCGAAACGAAGATCAATACACATTCATTGGTGGAATAAATAACACAAATAACGCAGGCTTCTCAGATATGAGTGCATCAATAAGAGGTGGCGGAGGAGGTGGCGGA
>CAZYNA010000065.1:9816-13644 GCA_964648775.1 uncultured Proteiniphilum sp.
GAGGTGGCGGAGGAGGTGGCGGAATCACCACTTCAGGCAGCGGAGGAGGCAATTTCAGTAAAAACTTTTCCAAAAAACTCGAACTGGGGGGTAATCTGCACTATGGAAGCAACAAGACAGATGTGTCAACAAAAACCTTCACTCAAAACTACCTGCCTCAGGGTGATACATATGAAAGTGAATCAAACGGTTCAACAAACTTCAGCGAGAGCGTAAATTTTGGTGCCAGATTACATTGGAAGCCCGATTCATTAACTTCAATTGTTTTTCGCCCAAATATATCACTCAATAATAACGAAGATATTGCCGGTGGCGAATTCTCTACAACCCGCGATGATGGCGATACTATTAATCACGGAAACACCAATTATAACTCAAGAGGAAACGGACACAATATAAATGGCAGTATTGATTTCAACCGCCGATTCAATAAAAAAGGAAGAGTTTTAAGTATCAGACTCAATGCAGGATCTTATGAATCTAAAGACAATGCCAAAAATATTTCAGATACGCATTACAATGGCACACGGCCCGACGATCTGCTTGATCAGCGAATAACCAACAGCAATAACAACCTCAACTGGAATGGATATATCTCTTATGTGGAACCAATAGGAGAAAAATATTATCTGCAACTTTCATACAACTATACTCAAAGCTCTTCTGAATCTGACCGGGATACACGTACAGCCGACGAGCATGGCAATTACACAATCCTCGATGAACAGTATAGCAGATTCAATATTAACAAATCAACAAATCAGAATCTGGGTCTTAATTTCCGATCCAATACAGAAAAATACAACTACTCACTTGGATTCAATGTATATCCTTCCCACTCTGAGCGTATGACATATATTGGCGATTCTCTGATAACCGGAAGTGATATAACTCAAAAGGTAGTTAATTACTCACCCAACGCACAGTTCAGTTATCTATGGACTCGTCAGCAAAATTTAAGAATAAACTATAACGGAAACACCAGTCAACCCTCCGTTACCCAAATCTCACCAGTTACAGATGTCACAAACCCATTAAATATCACCTACGGAAACCCAAACCTTAAGCCATCATTCAGTCATAATTTAAATGTAATGTACCAGCACGTTATTCCTGAGCATAATCGGTTTTACATGATAAACAGCAGGTTCGATTACACATCAAATGCAATTGTATCTTCACGATTTACCGACCCCGAAACGGGTAGAAGAGAAAATACTTATATGAATGTCGATGGAAACTGGAGTGCCAATATGCATTTCACTACCTCACAACCCCTTAAGAACAAAAAGTTTACTATCTCCACCACCACTTCTGCCAACTACAGCAATAACAATGGCTTCACAAACTTCGAAGAGAATGTGAGTCGTCAGTTAAACCTGTCAGAAGTATTGAGTCTTAACTATAGTTCCAAAAAGTTCCTTTTCTCTATACGGGGAAACTTCACATATAATAAGGTAAAAAATAGTCTGGAAGGTCAGCACGACAGAGAGTTTATGAATTACGGCGGTTCAGCAAATTCAACAATTCATTTGCCCTACGATTTCAACATACAAACAAATTTCAGTTATACCACGAATTCAGGCTATGCCGATGGTTTCAAGCAAAATGAAGCGCTGTGGAATGCATCAATTGAGAAGCAGATATTTAAACAGAAAAATGGTATTGTTCGACTCAAGATTTACGACATACTACAACAGCGAAGTAATATCAGCAGAAACGTAACTTCCAACTACATACGCGATACTACAACAAATACACTTACAAGCTATTTTATTGTCAATTTTGTTTATCGATTCAATTTCTTCAGAGGAGGTTAACGTTTTAGAATCCAGGCATCAGAATGGGCGGGGTATTTTTTATGTACTTCTCTTAAATAGATATCAGCAGCCGTTTCATTGTCGAATGATGCAGCATAAACATCAAATCTCCCATGACGTTCAATACAATCAGCATCACTAAAGCCTTTACTCCGAAGCATATCTATCATTTTGGCAGACGACTGATTTCCTGCAAAAACTCCCATAATAACATAATACTTAGGTGAATCTACCCCGCTATCGTTTGTTACGTCAGCAGAAGCCGCAACCGCTTCAGTTTCCGATGCCGGTTTGGTGCTACCCATGTAAACATCGGCATATTGTTTTGGTTTGGGTTTAGCCCATTCAGTCTCATACATAATTCTGGCCGACTGCCTATCTATGTTAGTATCACTCATAGGAAGAATGAAAACCATAAGCAAAATAGCTGCAACGGCTGCCGCAGCAACACCCACAGAGCGAATACTTCTTTTATTGCTAGCCGAAATAGGGATTTCTTTAACAGGTTGCATCTGAATCATCGACTTGATGCTGAACGAATCAAGACCAAAAAAGGATGGTCTTACAAACTCACCAGGAGTATATCTGAACCTGTTATTCTCAATAAGTTTAAAGCCACCCAGCGAACCCAGTTTAACCTCACCATTCTCACGTATCTCCCTGTTTAGCTCATTTACAGCCTGCTCAATACTCCACATAGCCTTATCAAACGAAAGATCATAAATCCTCATATACGATTCGGCAAGAAGACCATCGTTGTAAGTCAACTCACGGTTAAAAACCAGTTCACATGCAGGTGGATGAAATGTTGCAAGGCCCTCACTGCGAGCATGAATGCTATTCACTACAAAACCTCCCAGATTAGGTATAATCACGCAATTATGCTTATGTAGCAAAAACTCTATGTGAGATACAAGTCGGTTCATATGGCAAAGATAAAAATTATAAGATAATATTGAAATAAAACTTGCAGAAAAAATCAGCGTTTAACCTTTTCAGGATTACGTGCAGCAAAATCTTTCCAGTTTTTGTATTTGGTATCCCCTGTATCTATTCCCGACTGATAATAATGACATAATGCAGCCGCCAGTCCGTCCGTTGCATCCAAATCCGGAAGCATCTTGTCATCAGGAATATGCAAAATCTTCTGAAGCATATATGCCACCTGCTCTTTGGCAGCCCTCCCATTACCGGTAATCGACATCTTAATTTTCAGCGGAGCATACTCAAAGATAGGTATATCTCTTGAAATAGCGGCAGCCATTGCCACCCCCTGCGCCCTGCCCAACTTCAGCATACTCTGCACATTCTTACCGTAAAAAGGAGCCTCAATAGCAAGCTCATCAGGCAGATACTCCTCAATCAAACCAATAATACGAGAATAAATCTTTGCCAGCTTAAGGTAGTGATCATCATACTTACCCAACTTCATCACCCCCATAGCCTCCATCGAAGGCTTGTTACCAAGCACCCTCAAAATACCATACCCCATCACCTGCGTACCGGGGTCAATACCCATTATTATTCTCTCCTTTTCAAACTTCAAGACAGTCGGTATTAATTAAATATCAATCATTTGCAAAATAGTGGAAAACCCTATAAATCTATCTTTAAATTTCTCAAACATAGGTCTGTATACTATTTCATTTTCCAATCTATGCCACTCATTTAAAGTATCAATATTAATAACTTTAAACTCCAAAGCAATTGAGAGACCCTCATCACTCTTATCATCAACAACATGCGATAATCGAGGCGAGCTAAGCAAACCGCTCTTTATGCTTGCCGGTATAAAATTACTCTTCAAAAACTCAACAAATTCGTCATAAGTCTCCATTTCCACATGAAATGTAGTATTATATAATATCATAAGCCGTGGTTCCTATTAATTATAGTAATAAAACATTGCAAATATAAACAAAATCTTTATCTTTGCACCACTCAAAAAAACAACACGGGGGATTAGCTCAGCTGGCTAGAGCGTTTGACTGGCAGTCAAAAGGTCATC
>CAZYNA010000066.1:0-13342 GCA_964648775.1 uncultured Proteiniphilum sp.
CATTATAATAAGCTCAATACTTTTTCTATAACGTAAGTATCGGAGTTTGAATCAATTTCCGATAAGTTTATCCAGTTAGTAATTTTATCTCTTTTAAACCACGACAATTGTTTACGAGCATAGTTGCGAGAGTGCTGCTTTATTTTCTGAATTGCAAAATCCAGACTATAATTCCCGTCAAAGTATTCAAACAACTCTTTATACCCAACTGTGTTAAGTGAATTCAGATGACGTTTATCATAAAAACCTCTGGCCTCTTCGATGAGTCCATCCTCTATCATCTTATCTACCCTTTGGTTAATCCGGTTATACAACTCATCCCTACTTCGGGTAAAACCAACTTTCACAACTTCAAAAGGACGTTCTTTTTTTGAGTTCGTTCTTAATGACGAATAAGGTTTCCCAGACATCAAACACACTTCTAATGCATGAATAACACGCTTTGGATTCTTTAAATCAACTTGATCATAAAAAACCGGATCTAATATTTTCAGCTGACGTCTTATAGGGTCAAGCCCCTCTTTAAGGTATAATTCCTGTATATCATTTCTAAGCTGCTCATCAATTGTAGGTATCAAATCTATACCATTGCAAACGGCATCAATATACATCATGGAGCCGCCCGTCATAACCACAACAGGATGAACTTCAAACAGCTCTTCAAGCAGTAATTGTACATCCTGTTCAAATTCACTTGCGCTATAATAATCTTCAGGAGAAAGCTTGCCAACAAAGTGATGGGGAACCCTTCTTAGTTGTTCTTCCGTGGGTGCAGCAGTACCAATCTTCATACCCTTAAATATCTGTCTGGAATCCGCAGATATAATCGGGCAGCTTAACTTCTCTGCAATTTTCAAGCTCAATTCTGTTTTTCCCACACCGGTAGGACCTAACAAAACAAGAAGAATACCCATTTTATGTCATTTCAAAGCCACTGCTATCCAGCTCGTCCAAATCAAAGCTTTCGTCGCCGTAAAAAGACTCTCCAACATCAATAGTTGTGATAACCGGCTTGGTATCCTCATAATCCATTATTTGCTGAGGCGCCTCCCCTTCCGAAACAGTGCAAGCCGGTTTTTTGAGGCTCTTGCCCGGAATAATTTCAGACAACTCTATATACAGTGCACGTTCGGTAAGGTAATCAAACACAAACATTAATTTCTGCTTCTCGTCTTCGAGATAGTCGTTAAGAATACACTCACTCATTATAAATGAATCCTCATCAGAGTCTGTATCCATCTCCATCAAAGTGATTTCAGTAAGTTTGCGCCATTTATTATCGCAAATAAAAAATGAAGCCATCTCCTGATCACTATATCCGGTACACTCTATAATTACTTTATATAAATCTAAAAAGGTTGCATCAGAGTCAATTTGTATTTCTCTTTTAAAGTTTTCAACCTCGTCAGACAACATTAGAAATTTGAAAATCATCTTAATCCTTATTTTAAACTAAATGTTCAAATATTTTACTTTTCAAAGGTAATAAAAAGTTTTAAAATTAAGCAAACGCAATATCTTTTATTGATTTTGATATTGTGAGTTATAGGTTTTGTTGAACCTATTAGCATGGCAATTGTTTTAATTATACATACAATAAGGAGATAATGAATATGAAAACAAAATATATACCGGTTGACCCCGAATTTATAGATATAATTGAAAAAGAAAGAGATAAGAGTGAATCAAAAGTAATATATTTTACTTTTGCCGATGAACCTGAGCTTGATGAATCGAAAGGAAAAATTACTGCAATTGATAACAGCAAAAAAGAGGGCGATCATCTTGTTTTTGACAATGGTGACAGGGTCAGGCTCGATAGAATTATAGTTGTTAACGGAATACCAGGGCCTGCTTA
The DNA here is from genome assembly GCA_964648775.1 of uncultured Proteiniphilum sp. GTDB lineage: Bacteria > Bacteroidota > Bacteroidia > Bacteroidales > Dysgonomonadaceae > Proteiniphilum. The sequence continues at coordinate 1,859 of CAZYNA010000066.1, forward strand.
TGATGAGTATGATTCATATGCACTTGCTCCCTTAACCTGTCAGGCAGGATATAGTAATTGCTGAATAATGATGAAATAAATTAAATCATTATCTTTGCCCTTAAATGATATTCATAACGGTTTATGGCGCTTAAACAGCAACAGGAATTAAAGCAGACTCAGCGACTTTCTCCTCTGCAAATGCAGGTGATTAAGTTGGTAGAATTAAATAATATAGAAGTAGAAGACCGCATCAAACAGGAGGTGGAGGATAATCCTGCACTCGAAACCTCGGATAGTGAATCGGCTGATACCGATAGCAGCGATATCTCAAAAGAAGGAGAGCTTTCTCAGGAAGATATTATACTTGGCGATTATTCGTCGGAAGATGATGTTCCTGATTACAGAATCAACAGCTCCTATCAAAAGAATGAGCCAAACTTTATTGAATTCAGCTACTACGATGATAAGTCGCTGCACGACTTCCTTCTGGAGCAAATAGGACTTCTTAATCTCGACCCTCGCAAACAGATTATAGCAGAGTATATAGTGGGTAATATCGATGAAAACGGCTACCTTCAACGAGATTTACTATCTATTTCAAACGATCTTCTGTTTCAGCAAAATATGGAAGTTCCGCTTCTTCATTTAGAAGATATATTATATGAAATTCAGGATCTAGATCCGGCGGGTGTTGGTGCTCGTGATTTACGTGAATGTTTAATTCTGCAGCTAAAACAAAATGAAGAATCTGAAGATGTTGGTTATGCAATTGAAATAATAGAAAATTATTTTGAAGAGTTTACAAGAAAGCATTACGGTAAGATAATAAAGCAGATGGGAATCTCTCAGGATGAACTGAAAGATGCAATTGATCATATTATTACTTTAAACCCTAAACCGGGAAGCACTATTGGAGGTGCAATTCAGACCTCTATGAATAATATTACTCCCGATTTTATTGTTGATTCATATAATGGTGAGGTTTCAATTCAGCTTAACAACAGCAATATCCCAAGCTTGAGAGTTAACAAAAACTTTTCTGAAATGCTTAAGGGTTATAGCGAAAATAAAACAGGCATGTCTTCAGACGACAAGCAGGCTATGCTATTCATGAAGCAGAAGGTAGACTCTGCAAAATGGTTTATTGATGCTGTAAAGCAGAGGCAAAACACATTGCAGCGAACAATGGAGGCTATTGTGAGCATTCAGTATGACTTCTTTGTAACGGAAGATGAAACAGCACTCAAACCTATGATACTTAAAGATGTGGCGGAAAGAACAGGGTTCGACATATCAACCATTTCAAGAGTCAGCAACAGTAAGTATGTACAAACAAACACAGGTATTTACCCGCTCAAATTCTTTTTCTCCGAAGCAATGCAAACAGTTGATGGCGAAGATATCTCATCTCGTGAGGTAAAATTAATTCTTAAAGAATGTATCGATAATGAAGATGCAGCCAAACCATTAACCGACGAGCAGCTTACAAACATACTAAATTCAAAAGGATACGTAATTGCCCGCCGCACAGTGGCAAAATATAGAGAACAATTGAACATTCCGGTGTCTCGTTTGAGAAAAAAAATATAACTTTGCCTGATGAAATCAATAGCACATGTAATATCTGTAATTTTCCAACCTTTGTTGATGCCAACATACGGTGTTATTTTACTATTTATTTACACCTACTTCGGATCTCTTTATCCGCATAGATTCTGGCAAATTGCAGCACCGGTTTTTCTTTTCTCATTTGTAGTACCCGGTTTTCTTATTTATTTACTCTACAAAATGAGGCTAATATCAGATCTTTCTCTTAAAGTCAGAAGAGAAAGGTTTCTCCCCTATCTTATTACCTTGCTGTCGTACACTGCAATGATGCTGTTCTACTCAAAAATGCAGATGCCAAAATGGTTCCTTATGATGATGGCAGGTTCAATTGCAATTATGGTTATTGCAATTTTAATCACTTTAGTCTGGAAGATAAGTGCCCATATGTTCGGTATTGGGGGCCTCACGGGAGGTGCGTTGGCAGTAAGTTACTTTGTTGAACACTCCAATCCATACTACATGTTTATGGGGCTTTTTATAATTGCCGGACTTATCGGAACCTCAAGATTAATTCTAAAACGTCATACGCTTGCGCAGGTAGTTGCCGGATTCACTTTAGGATTCCTTGTATCATTTATTTTTGTATGGCTGGGATCCTGAACGTTTTGTAATTAAACATTTTAATAGTACATTTACACATAATAATATAGTATATTTAAATTTTATCTGCTATGAATTTTCCTGAAAATGTTAAGTATTCAACCGATCATGAATGGGTAAGAGTTGAAGGTGATGTAGCCTATATAGGCATAACTGATTTTGCTCAAGAGGAGTTGGGCGACATAGTTTATCTTGATGTAACAACAGAGGGAGAAACTATTGAAAGAGGTGAAGTTTTTGGTAGTATTGAAGCCGTAAAAACAGTATCAGACCTAATGATGCCGGTCAGCGGCGAGGTATTGGAAGTTAATGCAGCACTTGACGACTCTCCCGAGCTGGTAAATAAAGAACCATTCGGAGAGGGTTGGATAATCAAAATCAATGTCCAAAACGCCGCAGAACTGGATGGCCTGATGACCGCCGGGCAGTATAAAGAGTTTATCGGTAAATAACATTCTAACCATGATATGATAAAACCATATCATGGTTTTTTAAATCATTATTATATGAAACCGTTAATAAGTATAATTATGGGAAGTACTTCCGACCTTCCTGTAATGGAAAAAGCAGCTCAGTTCCTAAACGATATGGAAGTACCTTTCGAGATAAATGCACTATCTGCTCACCGAACTCCCGAAGAGGTTGAGAAGTTTGCCAAAGGCGCCCACGAGAGGGGTATCAAGGTAATAATTGCTGCTGCAGGTATGGCAGCTCACCTGCCGGGTGTGATAGCGTCAATGACAACACTGCCTGTAATTGGTGTACCCATTAAATCTTCTTTGGATGGAATGGACGCACTTTTAGCAATAGTTCAAATGCCCCCCGGAATCCCTGTTGCAACTGTAGGTATAAACGGATCATTAAACGCCGCTATCCTTGCTTTGCAAATGGTGGCTACAGGTGATGAGTTGGTGCAGGCAAAACTCGCTCAATATAAAGAAGACCTAAAAAAGAAAATCACAAAAGCCAATGAAGAACTGGCCCGGATAACATACAAATATAAGACCAACTGATATTTGTAAGTAGAGCCACAATAATAATCATATCGTATGAAAAAAATAATTTTTATGCTCACATCAATTATTCTGATGGCTTCCTGTAATGGAAGTAAAGAGTCAGAAACAAAAGTAGTTGAGGATAACATAGATTACACTACTTTTGAATTTAAGGTAGACAGGTTTGCTGATATCGAAATATTAAGATATCCCGTTCCGGGTTTCAATAGCCTGTCTCTTCAGCAAAAGGAGCTGATCTATTATCTGTCGCAAGCTGCACTCGAAGGGCGTGATATCCTCTGGGATCAGCACAACAGGTACAACCTCACAATTCGTCGCGTTTGCGAAGGAGTTTACAACAACTATATGGGAGATAAATCTACTGAAGAGTGGAGCTTGTTTGAAACATATCTTAAACAGATATGGATGGCAAACGGAATACATCATCACTACTCTGAAGATAAGATTACACCTCAGTTTTCGCAGGAATATTTTATAAGTTTAGTAAAAAGTGTCGATCCGGGCAGAATGCCGTTCCGTGATGGTATGGCCGCAGATGAGACTCTCAACGAGATTGTTCCGGTTATGTTCGACCCGGCTGTTATGCCAAAACGCATGAGCCAGACTGCCGGCACTGATATAGTTGTAAATTCAGCCGTTAATTTCTACGAAGGGGTTACTCAAAAAGAGGTTGAAGATTTTTATAATGCAATGAGAGATCCTAACGACAATACTCCTGTGTCTTACGGACTAAACAGTAAGGTTGTAAAAGAAAACGGACAGGTTACCGAGCAGGTTTGGAAGCTAGGTGGCATGTACGACAAGGCTATCGAACGAATTGTGGGGTGGCTTGAAAAAGCAGCCGGTGTAGCCGAAAATGATCAGCAGAAAGATATTATTAATTCGTTGATAGAGTTTTATAAGTCGGGTGATTTAAAAACTTTCGACGACTACTCTGTTAAATGGGTTGCTGATACAACATCGAGAGTAGATTTTATAAACGGTTTTATTGAAACCTATACCGATCCACTGGGCATGAAGGCCAGCTGGGAATCGCTAGTTAATTTCAAAAGTCTTGAAGCTTCAGAAAGAACAAGAATCATAAGCGATAACGCCCAATGGTTTGAAGACAACTCACCAATAGACGACCGGTTCAAAAAAGATGAGGTTAAAGGTGTGTCAGCAAAAGTTATAACCGTTGCAATGCTGGGTGGAGATACTTATCCTGCAACTCCAATTGGAATAAATCTTCCTAATGCCGACTGGATAAGGCGTGATCATGGCTCAAAGTCTGTTACCATAGACAATATCACTTTCTCTTATGATAAAGCTGCCGAAGGTAATGGTTTCAAAGAGGAGTTTATGTGGAGTGATGAAGAAATAGAATTAACTAAGCAGTATGGAACACTAACAGACAATCTGCACACCGACCTGCATGAATGTCTGGGGCATGGCTCAGGTAAGTTATTGCCCGGAGTAAGCACCGATGTTTTACAAGCTTATTCTTCACCGCTTGAGGAGACCAGAGCTGATCTTTTTGCACTGTATTATCTGGCTGACCCAAAACTGGTTGAGTTGGGATTACTTCCAAACAGTGAGGCTTATAAAGCTGAGTATTATTCATATATAATGAATGGTTCAATGACACAGCTTACACGCATTCAACCGGGTAAAAATATCGAACAGGCTCATATGCGTAACCGTGCAACAATCTCAAACTGGGTAATAGAAAAAGGGAAAGATGATAACGTTGTTTCTTTCGAAAAGAGAGATGATAAAACATACATCGTAATTAATGATTATGAAAAGTTACGTTCACTTTTCGGAGAACTGCTTAAAGAGGTTCAGAGAATTAAATCTGAGGGAGATTTTGAAGCAGGGAAAGCACTCATAGAGAATTATGGAGTGAAAGTCGACCCTCAACTTCATGCAGAAGTTTTATCCCGCTACGAAGCGTTAGACATAGCTCCATATAAAGGATTCGTAAACCCGGTTTATAAGCCTGAGACCGACGAAAATGGCAATATTGTCGACATAACAGTTTCATATGATGAGGGTTATGTGCAGCAGCAATTACGTTATTCAAGACAATATTCAGTGCTCCCGCTTAAGAATTAATTTAGAAAAGAACGGGAATTTTATTTATCCATTAATGGAGATATAATTTAATAGAAATTAAAGAGGGTGTTTCACAACGTGATTTCACCCTCTTTTTCAACAACTAACCCATATGAATTATAACGAAACTTTAGAATATCTTTACCAACAAGCTCCGGAGTATCAACGTGTAGGGCATTCTGCATATAAGGAGGGATTGGATAATAGTCTGGCTTTAGACGAAATCTTTAATCACCCTCATCAAAAGTTTAAAACTATCCATGTGGGAGGCACAAACGGCAAAGGTTCTGTTTCAAACCTCCTTGCTGCAATTCTTCAGGAGTCAGGTTATCGTGTTGGATTATATACATCACCACATTTAATTGATTTCAGAGAGCGAGTACGGGTCAACGGTAAGGTGATATCCAAAGAGTTTGTTATTAATTTTGTAGAGCAGTACAAAGAGCAATTTGAGCCTGTAATGCCCTCTTTCTTCGAGCTCACCATGGAGATGGCATTTCTCTATTTTGCAGAGCAGGAAGTTGATGTGGCTATTATAGAGGTGGGACTTGGAGGCAGACTCGACAGCACAAATATTATTTCTCCCGACGTTTCTGTTATTACAAATATCGGTATGGATCATATGCGTTATCTGGGAAACACTCTTCCTGCAATTGCAGCAGAGAAAGCCGGTATCATTAAACAGTATACACCTGTTATTATTGGAGAAATTGGCAACATTGAGGTATCTCAGGTTTTTATAGACAAGGCAAAATCTGTTGAAGCTCCAATTGTTTTTGCTGAACTGTATATGAACAACTTCAAGTCTGAAAGAACATCTAAAGGGTGGGTTTTTAATACAGATGAATACACCGATATTATTGGTACATTAAGAGGTCCCGCTCAGGATAAAAACGCCAGAACTATCTTAACCACTATCGAGATACTTAAAGAGATAGGTTACAATATCCCATATGAGGCAGTTTATAACGGCTTTGCCAATGTGGTTGATATAACAAGTTTAATGGGTAGGTGGCATGAGCTGCGCACACACCCGAGGGTCATATGTGATATTGCCCACAATTCACATGGAATAAAGTACATTGTTGAACAACTTGAATCTGAGAATTATAAAAAGCTTCATATAGTGTTTGGCATGGCTAATGATAAAGATGTTGATTCAGTACTGAGTCTTTTGCCAAAACATGCCGACTACTACTTCACCAAAGCCAACGTGGATCGGGCTCTCGATGAGAAAGTTCTTACAGAAAAAGCTCAGCGCTTCGGATTAATGGGAAACAGCTTTTCAAAAGTATCAGAAGCAATAAAAGAGGCTATAAAAAACGCCGACAAAAATGATCTCATTTTTATCGGCGGTAGTTCTTTTATCGTGGCAGATGCATTGCCACTATTTATTTAACTCAGAGAAGAAAATTTACCAAATCATTACAATTCTGAAATTGTAATTCTGTCTTGCTGTCTCATCCGGAAATCCATCAGAAGGCTCTATATAAAAAGTAACCCTATTAGTTACACCACTATATTCAAACCCTACTGTTTCAGTAAAATCAATCAGGTCGCCCTGATCATTTTCAACTAAATAACTTTTCACATAAGGCATTGGTGTTTGTACTTCATCCACATCCTGAGTACCAATAAAGACATAGCCAATAACAGCACCATTTTCATAAATAAAGTCATCAATATATTCCAGCTGTCTAACAGCTTCCCATCGGTTTAAGCTTGAGCTCCAGCTCCATTGAGTAGCATTAACACTAAAATTTTCAATATTCCATGCTGTTTCAACAAAGTCATTAGTATTATCTTCACAAGAAGAGGCAAAAATCAGCACTCCAAGAAAGAGGGTTGCAGTAAATAGTGATTTAATAAATTTTCTTTTCATAACAATAAGGTTTTGAAAGTTGATATTTGAAAGTAAGACTTTAAAAATCCCCTTCCGTTTAATTTAAAACATTTTTTTCGAAAAAATGTTTTGGGTTATAATATATAATATAAATATATTGAGCTATTGGACTGAATATCAAATTCCTTTTATATGTGTATGTCGTTTTAGCATATGTCACATTTATGTATTAAAAGTAATAAGCAATATTGATAGAGATATTCGTACTAAGTTTTAATTTATTTATCTTATTATCAGGGTAAAATTTTTCTGAAGTACTTTTTCCTGCTGGTACAATTTCTTCATAAAATGAATATGCTTCTTTCTTCAATTTTGAAAACGGTATATTTATTACTACTTCAGAAGTAATATTTCCAAAAGATAAACGTGTACCAATATTCGGATTTACGACCAACCCGTTCACTTTATGCCAGAAATAATACGTCTCTTCTATTTCATAAGAAGTTCCGTCCACATTATGTATTGGATATTTATAGTACGAGTCATGCCTGGTCTGGTACCACTGATAATCGGTATTTAACCCGACAAAAAAATCTAAATAAGTATAGGTGTGAAATGTATAGTCATACCCTAGGCCAAGCCCCCACAAAGTTTCCTTTCTGGTATCATCTGAATGACGAATACTCGACCTTTTATAACTGAGTGGTGTGTATAGTTGTACTGTATGCTTGTCGCCAATCCGATATCTAAATGATAATTTCACAGGCCGGATACTGTCTCCAATAACGGAGCTAGAGCTATAGCCGATCCCAACTCCTAACTTTTTGAAATCTATCGATGAACTAGTCTGAGCAAACCCTGAACTGGGAAGTAGCAGCAAAAATAATAATGTTAATATAGTTGTTTTTATCTTCATATTATTTTATTTGAATATTTATTTCTTAAATAAACATTTGCCAAACTATTGATTTACACAACTACTATCAATAGTTAATGTTTGTCTTGCAATAGGTGAATTAACCATTCCTTTTCTGGCATGCATTTCAATCCTATAATTTCCCGTTCTTGGAAAAGTAATAAAAGGATTTATTTCTAAGAATGATGATTGATAATAGGTTCTACTGAATATTTCATTACCGGTTGACTCTTCAATACATTTCCAATAATAATCAAGCTTCTCATTCTCGAAGCCTATTTCAACTCCTACTGGTGCAGCAGAAAAGCCATACCCGCGTTCACCGAGAAAATCGTAACAGTTGTCAGATTTGGCAATTCTGAATTCAGGAAGAATAAATGCGATATTTTTTAATAGGTTATATGTCTGTTCCAAGATAGTAATTTGAGCTTTTAGCTCAATAGTTCCTACATCAGAAGGAATCACATACACATCGTTGCCTGAAGGGCTTAAATTAGCCCCCTTAGCGCTCCAGTTTATTGAAGCTTCTGGTGGCAAGTTTTCAATAGTATAGAGACTTCTGCCATGAATTATTGAAGGTCCTGAAATCTCAGGAGCAGGTCCCTTTTTTACATTAACCTTAATTTCCGGGCCTGCAACGGTTGAACATCCTTTCAATGTGAGTTTTGTTGAAATTAGGACATTTCCTGAGGCAATAATTGAAAAACTCAACGTTGATGTATTATTTGCAATCCCAACTGAAGTGCCATCTACCAGCCACTCTACCGATGCAATATTAGTATCGGACATATCCAAGGAAAATGTTGCGGGTTGATACTGTAATATTTCTCCGGGCGGAATATTTATAGAAGGAAGTTCAATAGTTGTTGGAAACTCAACCCATGATGAAAAAATATTATCTTGAACCATTCTTATCTGAACTTTTTCATCCGTTGGACATTCTCCGGTTGTTATTTGTACCACATTACCTCCTTCATAAGTGCTCCCTCCATTATTAATCTTCCACATGACAGGAGCCTGCCACTCATATGAAACACCAGTCAACATTAAGACACTGAACTCGTAAGTACCTTGCACTCCTATTGGTATACTTTCTGGGTAATTTAAAAATTCAATTCCGGCCTCCCGCGTAAAAGTAAATGGCCATGAATAGCTACTGTAATCATCAGAACCAGCACAATCGTTTACTCCCCTTACTTTTACTTCACCACCGCTTGAAGCGTCGGTAATTAACTGAATTTCCGAAGTGGTAGTCATGTATGAACCAGAAGAAGTTGCTTTTCCGGTTTTTGCAGTCCAACCGTAAGGTATTTGCCACTCGTATTGGGTAACAGGTACAGGAAAGCCATTTTTCTTGATACCCGGAAAATTAAAAGCTCCGTCAAGATATACTTTCACTTCTTGCTCTCCGAAATTTAATTTGGATGAGTGTGCATTACTACTCAAGGAGGGTGGAATCATATCTTTCAGGCTTTTAATTTCCTGACTACGATTTCCTTTACCCGAGATCTCTGAGGGAGCACTTTTTTTATAAATATTAAGTGTAATTGTACCTTTAGGAGCATTTCCATTGTTTGACTTCACATTCTCCCATACAACTATTACAGAGGAAGTATTTGGTAAAAATATCTGCTTTACATTTTGTCCTAAATGTATAAAAGAACCTCCTGTAATCTTCCATTCGTAGTTGCCATAGTTTGGTTTTGTATCCACCCAGTACTGATATTCTGTTTTAGGGCAAGCGGCATTTGAATCAAGATAACTATCCCTGAGTATGGTTACTGAATCTTGTCCTAGTAGGGAGCCACCCAATATTAAAAAAGAAACAATGCTAAATATTTTCTTAAAAGTTTTCATGTAATAATGTTTTTAGTTAAAAAATGTAGTATAAATATATTGAGCCACCGGACTGAATATCAAATTCCTTTTTATTTTTATCCAAGTAAAAAGATTCCCAAGTCGACCAACTTGACTCATTTTGCGGGTTTCTTGTTTTATAAAACGAATAAGAATTCTTACTCAAAATTGGCATTAAAATATTTATCCGGGGTTCAACTATAACGCGACGATTTATCTTAAACCGAACTCCGACATGAGGGGAAATAATCGCTCCCTTAACCCTATCCCAATAATAATAGATAGATTCAGTTAATACGAAAGACCCATCATACAATTCCCTATCATAGAATATATGCGAGTCAATTCTGTTTTCAAACCTTTGATAGCTGGCATTGATTCCTATAAAAAAGTCTAAAAAAGAATGATTATACAAAGTGTAATCATATCCTAAACCGAAGCCCCACAAAGTTTGCTTTCTTGTATCATCCGAATTACGGATACTCGATTTTTTGTAACTGAGTGGTGTATAGAATTGTAATGTATGCTTGTTACCAATCCGATATCGCAAAGATATTTCCACTGGCCGGATACTGTCTACAACAACAAAATTAGAACTGTATCCAATTCCAACACCAAACTTTTTGAAATTTACTGAAGAATTGGTCTGTGCAAACCCTATGCAGGGATGTAATAGCAAAAATAATAATGATAATATAGTTAATCTTTTCTTCATGTTATTTTAATTAATTGACTGGCTAAAATATCCTCACCCTCCTGCAAGGCAGGAGTATGCAGGAAAATTTACTGCTGAACCGATAAATTAGCTATTATAAAAAGAAGCGTTTTCTTAGTTCTACCAAATAAGCACAATCCTGAAGTTGTACGTAAGTGGTGCACCGTCATCCATAGCAAGTTCTGAATCCTTTATAAAGAAAGCCACACTGCTTGGGTTGCCATACTGATAGTCAACACTCACAGTCTCAGTAAAAGTAGAGTAATTACCGTTTTCCAGAAGCGAATAAGTATTTATATATGGAAGAAGTTTCTGAACCTCATCAACACCTTGCTCACCAATAAAAACATAACCAATCAGTGCGCCATTCTCATAAATATACTCAGTTAGCTCCGGAAAATCATAAATCGCTTCCCACTGCGCTAATTTATCATTCCATACCCAATCATCTTCGAAAACAGTAATATTTACAATATCCCACTGAGTAATTTCAAGAGTGTTGTTATTTGATCTGATTGCATCTTCAACAATCTTACGCACTTCAGATTCACTTAGTCCGTTCGTCTGCCCCTGCAATCTTCGCACGGTCTCTTCAATAAGCCTTCTCGCTTCAGCTTCTGTCAGATAATCGTTGGAGTCTGAACAGGAGTAACTTCCCAACAAGATGGAAAGTATCATAAATCCAATCAATAAAAACCGGGTTTTTGTTCTTTTCATACTAATATTCATTTTATCAGTTAAAAATTAAGTTGTTAAAATTACCAATTTTTTCATAGTATCCAAAATATTTTAATGCAAAAGGGTGTAACCACATTGTGAAACACCCCTCAAACAAGTTGATATAGTATAT
>CAZYNA010000067.1:0-13238 GCA_964648775.1 uncultured Proteiniphilum sp.
AGAGCTTAATTGACTGATTATTAAATATATATATACAAAGAATTTACGTATGAAAGACCTGAAAACATAGATAAAACTTTAATTTACAAGAACAGGGAAACAAATTCTGTTTCATCTATCAACGGAGATTATAAAGAGACGTTTCTATGTGAGGAGAATATTCCCCCTGCAGACTGGGTATTTCTTTCCGACACAATGACTATCTTAAATTATCAGTGCCATAAAGCTGAAACCACATTTCGTGGACGCAGTTATACTGCGTGGTTTACAATAGATATCCCGATAAATGAGGGTCCGTGGAAGTTATACGGACTTCCCGGATTGATTCTTAAGCTGGAGGATAATGATCTGTTGTTCTCTTATGAGGCTGTGGGACTTATGCATAATTCAGATAAACTCATAACCATGGATGATGACACCTACACAAAATGTACTAACGAGCAGTTGTACAAATGGATAGAGCATCAAAGGAAAAATGTAAGTCGCACCTCATACTCAAACGGTGTTATGTATGTTTCGCAGCGCGCCAATCCAATTACGTTTATTAAACAGGAGCTGACTGAATAGTTATTTGCTTAAGAATAACCTGTTAATAATAACCTGAAACAAAATGAAGATCCTTGTTGCTTTTTGCTTATTTCTACATATGAATGCACTGACTGCGCAAACGGTAATAACAGGTCATATAACCAATTCTGATACATCTCAGCCTGTTGGAGGTGCAAACATTACTCTTTCGGAAGGTGATGAAACATTTGTGATTGCTTTTGCCAAAACAGATGAGAATGGATATTATTCTATTACCTACAAAGGAGACAAAGAATCGATAACATTGACAGTTTCAGGATTTGATTTAAAGAAGCAGTCAAAAACAGTAGATAGCAGGAGTCAGATACTCAACTTCTCTGTTGTAGAAGAGCCTATTGAGTTTAATGAAGTGATTGTAAAAGCTCCTAAAATTAGGCAGTCGGGCGATACTCTGAATTACCTTGTGAGCAGTTTTACCGATCAGGAAGACCGTACTATTGCTGATGTATTGAAGAAGATGCCCGGCATTCAGGTGATGAGTGACGGCTCCGTTCTTTATCAAAACCGACCAATAAATAAATTCTATATTGAGAATCTCGATCTTCTTCAGGGAAGGTATGGTGTTGCTACAAATAATATCAGTGCAGAAGATGTTGCAACTGTTCAGGTAATGGAAAATCATCAACCTGTACGTGCCCTGATTGGTAAGGAGTATGTAAATGAAGCCGCACTAAACCTGAAGCTAAAAGAATCAGCAAAAGGAGCTTTCTTCATGAATGCTCAGGCAGGGATTGGGGCAACACCCCTGCTGCTTTCAAATGAATTATTTGGTATGTACTTCACCCGTAACACGCAGCATATGAGTGTTTATAAAGGTGATAATACAGGACGGGATATAACAAATGAGCTGCAATCTCTCTACAGATCTAACAATGACAGGATAAACCTTAACAGTCCGCTTAATCTGGTGGAGCCCTCTTCCCCATCAATATCTCAACAGAGATATCTTTTTAATGACACTCACACCGGAACAGTTAATCACCTCAATAAACTGGGTGAACAGTATGTTCTTACTACCAACCTTAACTATATTCATGATGAAGTTGACAAAGAAGGTTATAGTTATTCCGAATATTTCCTTCCCGGTGAAGAAACTGTTGTAATTGAAGAGTCTATGGATGCCTTCTCTCGTAAGAATCTGTTTGATGTACAGTTAAACATTAATGCAAACAGTGATACATATTTTCTTAACAATGATGTGAAGTTTACGGGCGAATGGTTAAACAGCAGAAGTAATATAATGCTCAACAGCAGTCACGTTTCACAACAGCTTAAAGATCCCGACTACTCAGTCAGTAATTTTCTTGATCTTGTAAAGACAAAAGATGAAAAGAGATACCAGTTGAAGTCTTTCGTTGGATACAAATCTATCGACAAGACATTGTCTGTTACCCCGGCGGTATTTGGCACCCTTTTTCCGGATGGGATCGAAAATCTGTCAACCTACCAGCAGTTCCGTCTCTCGGGACTTGAAACGCGCAACAGTTTATCATGGAGCTGGTCGGGACGTTTATCTTTGAGCTACTCGGCTGAGCTTAACGGATATATTCAAAAACTGAATTCATCTTTGGAAGCGCAAAACGTAGCGGGTATTTATTCCGGAGAATCTCTCCAAAACGGGGTTCGCCGTGATTATGCTGAAGCTGTTTTATCAGCTTCTACACGATATAATGTAAGACCAACAATGAATATCATGTTAAGTTTACCCGTGCGCTACATAATATTAAGAGAGCAAACTGGCAGCACCAATACAGATTCATATGTTTACCTTGACCCCTCATTTTCTCTTGGCTGGCAGATAACACCCCGCTGGACAACAAATTATCTCTATGGTTTTTTCCGGAACTTTGGAGGAATAGAAAACCGTCATAACAATCCGATTATGATAAACTACAGAACCCTGATGCAGAATGACGGAAAACTCGAAAAGCTAAGCTCTCACAATATAACCTGGATGCTTGGATACAAGAATCCGTTTACCACTTTGTTCGGCTCATTAAATCTGTTCTACACGAATAACCGCTCTAACCTGCTGTACTCATATAACTATCAGGATATATTTACAAACAGACAGTCTGTAGAAAAGTCAAACACCAGACAGAATTTATTTTCCTCAGCAAGTATAGGTAAAGATATCGACTTATTATCTTCTACCATTTCGCTTGGGATTTCCTATATCAACAGTCAATCGGAACAGCTTATTCAACAACAGCCTGTTAAATACAACACCAGGTCTGTATCGCTCACTCCGCGCATAAACTCACGACTAACCAACTATGCAAGCATACAATACACATCCAGGTACTCATGGATAAACAGTCAAATGGATATGGAGACTATAGTTCTACCTGATATACAAACTTGGTCGCAGAGACTGGATTTGAATATTTTCCCGACAAGTAAAACTATTATCACATTGAGCGGTGATTACTTCAGAAACTCATCTGTTCAGGATGGAAGCAGAACCATGTGGTTTGGTGATATAGAAGTAAGTCATAAACTCAAAAGAATACAGTTCTTTCTGAGCTGGAATAATATATTTAACACCAAAACATATGTTATAAGCTCTTATGCCGATGCAGGTCATTATTTTTATTCGTATAAACTGAGACCGGCAGAGGTGCTTTTGCGGGTAAGATTTAGTATTTTATGAATCATTAGGAAATTGATGTGAGAAATATTAACAACCTTGATTACCTTTGTTAGAACCATAAAGAAAAGTACACATTTATGAGTTTATTAAACAATGAAATTATACTATTTATGAAAAAATCACTAAATCAATTATTCCCTTTACTATTACTGATTTTGCTCTTAGGAGTAACGAATAATGTTAGAGGTCAAATTTTATCACCGGAAAAGAAAGTTGCTCTTCTTGACTCTTTAAGTAAGAATCCATCAGGTATAAGATATTACTATGATGACAATGAGATCTCCGAAGTGGAGTTTTACGAAAAGTTATATGATGGAAAGCTCGACAATTTATCTAGTCGTATTACAGGTACAGGTAAGGGTAGAAAAGCTGTATTGTATTTTGGAGAACAATTTAGGGATGGTATTATCATTTACAAGTCGAAAGAATATGAAACTAATAAGCAAAATGAACTCAATAACCGGAATGATTACATAGAGGATAATCACTTTGTACTTGATGGGGTTGTAAGTGATGTGTTTAATGGTAAGCAAATTATGCTTTTTGTTTATGATGAAGAGACAGTCCTTAAAGTTGATACAGCGGTTGTCAACAATGGTAAATTCAAATTTACCGGTACTGAATATCTTAAGGATATCGCAATTCTGAGTGTGGGCAATTATCCCGATACGGTTGCTTATCAGATATTGTTTTTAGACAAAGGCAATATAAAAGTGGATATGAACACTGGAAGAGTAAGCGGTTCTACCTTTAACGATATGTATCAGGGGTATTTAGATACAATTTTCAATCTTGATAAAGAGTTGAGTGAGCTAAAATCAGATGAGGACGGTCGTAAAGAAAATGAGGAAGGACTTTTTGTTATACCCGGTTCACCCAAACATAAAAAGCTAGTTGAAATTGGCGAATACAGTGTTGGATTTAAGAAAGAGAATATACACAATGCAGTAGGTCAGTATATTTTTGAGAATGAAAAGAGTAGCCTCTTGGCAGAATCTTATGCTTATCCCTCAACCGAAACTTGTCTTGACAGTGTATTTTATGTAATATATAATGCTGCTGATGATAATTTGAAGCAAAAGAAATGGGTGCAAAGCTATATTAAGTCACTGAATTATTGGGCTGATTTAAAAAAGAAAGAAAAGCAGATGGTTGGTAAAAAATACACCGACTTCGCACTTAAAGACAGAGCGGGAAATAGCCGTAATATATCAGACTATATTGGTGATTCAGAGTACGTCCTTTTAGATTTCTGGGCTTCGTGGTGTGGTCCCTGTATTGCATCTTTTCCTCACTTGAAGAATCTGTATAATAGTTTTGACAGAGATAAAATAGAGATCATTGGTATATCAATAGATGATGATACGACAGCTTGGGACAAAGCTATAGAAAAAGAACAGATACCCTGGGTGCAATTAATTACTGAAAGTAGTGAGATAACTAAAAAGCTAATGGATGATTATTCATTTGCAGGTATTCCAAATTATGTTCTTCTAAATCGTGAAGGAGAGATAATTAGTACGGATAAAACAGTTAATTCATTGTTGAATATGATTGAGTAAAATTGAACAGTTATTAAAGCACCTTATTTAGGATTAAATGCTTTTATACATTTTACATCTAGTCATTAACTCAAATTGATACATAATGAGAATCATCACCCTTTTGAATATTTGTATAGCTTTCCTATTAATCTCTGCGGGTACTTTCTCGCAAAATGTATCTGCTGACTCAATAAGAAGCTACTTCTACACACAGAGCTATGTTTTTCCGCAGGAAAAGATATATGCCCATATCGACAGATCTGACTATCTTATTAATGATACCATATGGTTCAGAGCATATTTAGTGAATGCACAAACCCACATACCGGAGTCGCAGAGCAACTTTGTTTATGCAGAGCTGATTAATCCTGCCGGTGAAGTTGCAAACCGTGTGAAGGTGTTGAAACAGGATAACATTTTTGCAGGATATATGCACCTCAATGAAGAGCTGCCAACAGGTAACTACCAGATAAGGTTCTATACTTCTTACATGACAAACATAAGTGAGAATTACTTCTTTAAAAGAAATATACGAATAGGTAATTATATGTCGGTAAAGTATGGCGTTGAACCAGAGTTTATGATTGGTGAAAAAAAGAACGATGTTAGCGTTAGATTAAGATTCTTTGATAAGCAGTCATCCAAGACTTTAACTCCCGGAGAACTATATCTGTACGATAATGAAGAGAACAGGAACAGCGTTAAAACAGGTGATGATGAAACTGTAGGCTTTAGTCTCAGACCGGAAGAGATTCGCAAAGAGAGCATCCTTATTGAGTATCTTATAAACGGACATATACAAAAAGAGTTTATCGGGATTAAGGATAACGAATCCGACTACACCGTATCCTTCTTCCCCGAAGGGGGTAATCTTCTATCGGGCACAACCAACAAGATAGCCTTTAAGGCTCTTAACAGCAAGGGACTGGGTGAGGATATTACCGGTGTTGTTGTAAACGCATCGGGTGATACGCTAAATACATTTCGCTCCACTCATCTTGGCATGGGAATTATTACAATGAACATAAACAGCAGGGAACCTCTTTATGCTATTTGCAGCAATTATGATGGGCCGGAGAAGAGGTTTGAGCTTCCTGCAATAGAAGATAGCAAGCCGTCACTCAGAGCAGACAGGAGAAACAATAATCTGTTGGTTTCCGTGAATAAGCCTAAGGATTATATCCTTCCGGAAAAGCAATACCTGCTTATTCATTGCAGGGGTGATGTTATTTATAGTGAACCGTGGGAAAGGGAAAGAACAATTGTAAGCTTCAAGGGAAATGATCTGCCAACAGGGGTACTGCATATCATGCTTTTGGACGAAGAGCTGAATCCGGTGAGTGAGAGACTGGTATTTAATATTAACGAGCTGGATGTTGCAACAACTCAGATTAAAACAGACAAGAGCAGTTATGGAGCCAGAGAGCGTGTGGGTGTAACCGTAACTGCAAGTGATGCAACCGGCATGCCCTTAAGCGGAAGTTTCTCGGTTTCAGTTACAGATAATCAGATTGTAACGTATGATAATACTGTTAATATCCTCTCCACTATGCTTTTAACCTCAGACCTTCAGGGGTATATTGAGTCGCCTGCACAATACTTTGCTTCAGGGGTTGAGAATCAGCGTAATCTGGATATCCTGATGATGACGCAGGGTTGGAGAAGATATGATGTGAAGAGGATATTAAAACGGGATTATGAGTTTCCCGATTATGGTATGGAGGTTACTCAGGAGATTGCGGGCCGAGTATTCAGAGGGGTTGGAAGAAACAGAGGGGCAGAAGATTATCCCGTAACACTCCTTGCAATGGATCATGCCCAGACGGCAGAAACTCTGACAGATGCAAACGGAAGGTTTGTGTTCAGGAATCTCTCATTTCCTGACAGTACAAGGTTTATTGTTCAGGGGAATACCCCGAAGGGAGGTGCAGGAGTTAAGATAGAGGTTGCAGATATGCAGGCACCTGAGAGTAGTTTTATCTCTTTAAGCAGATTAAGAGAAACAAAAGGGTTGACAGCAGAGACGGAGCAGGAGGAAGAGGATTTCTACAGATCAATAAATCAGAGAAGTAACCTTGTTGCAGGGATACGTCATTACCAGCTTCAGGAGGTTGTTGTAACTGCCAGAAAGAAACAGACAGAGAGTAAATCAACACACTGGGCAAGAAGTGAGTTTTCAAAGAAAATAACATCTGAGGAGATTGACAGGCTTAAACCATCAAGTATGATGGAGCTACTTATGCTTACACCCGGATTGGGTGTCTTAGGTGACCAGGTTTATATATCAAGATATTATAATCCCAGTAATTCATCACCGCCAAATACACTTGTAATTGTTGATGGTGTAGAGACTTTATCTCAGCATCTTAACAGTATAATGCCTCAGAATGTAAGTTCAATAGAGATACTTCATGAGCCATTATCGTTTGTGTTGGGCCCAAAAGGGGTGAGTGGTGCAATAATAATTACTACAAAAGGGATAGATGAAATGAATTTTTCTGTTGATACAGAAAATATATCGTTTATCACTCCCCTTGGGTATCAGATAACAAGAGAGTTTTACTCTCCTGTTTATGATACCCGGGCAAAGATTGAAAGTAGTATTCCCGATGAACGTGTAACCATATACTGGAACCCGAATGTTGAATTAGACAGTGAAGGCAAAGGTTATTTTGATTTCTACACTCCTGATTCTGATAAGGGGCAGACGGTTGTTGTTGAGGGAATGACTGAGGATGGGAAAGTATTGATGTTTCTCCCTTAATCTTGTTCAGCTTCAAATGTAGAAATAACTATTACCCCATGTTTGGCTTCTTCGCCATAATTAAGTGTACTATTGTCTTTCAATACCGAGATTGCTTTAATATCCTTCGAATTTATAGTGTTAATATTGAAATCTTGCGGCATTTTTTTGCCATCAACTATAAACAAGGGTTTGTTTTCTAAATTATCAATATTGACTGTGGATTCTGGCTTATCTTTAATTTGCTTTGGATTCGACTCAATGATTATTACACCATCTTTGCCTTCTTCTCCATAAACATCTGTAGCGGCTTTGCCTTTTAAAACAGAGATTGATTGAATGTCATTAGGAGATATATTTTTAATTTCACTATGATCTACTCTTTTTTCATCAAGCACATATACCGGATTGCCATCTATCAAACTGCTTGAATCATTTTCATATCGAATTTCGATACTGCTCTTTCTTTTCACTTTATTAGTATCAACATTATTGATATTTGTAGTTCTATAACCCACAACTTTTAATGGTTTTGTATCCTGAACAACAGGTTCCGCACTTTTAGGAAGATCGGGTGTATCGCCTTTAATTGCATTGCTCTCTATAACAATTGTGGCCGCTGGGGCTTCATTTATTACCTTAGCATTTAAGGTGGGTAGTGATAATGTTATCACTGCCAGGAAAAGTACAGGAACTGCAATTGCATAGTTCCATTTTTGATTGTTGTTTGATTTAGTTTTCATCATCATAGTAATTCTTTTGTGCAAACTGCGATGACGAAGGTTGTTTGCCATTGCAAATTTTTCTTCACCTACGCTTTTGCGGATTAATAAAAGTTGATATTGTTTTACATTGATTCCATTGTTGAGCACCAGCTGATCGGCCTGATATTCGTGAACCGATTGAATTTCGCGTCTAAGAAGCCACGACAAGGGGTTGAACCAGAAGATACAGGTAAACAGATCAAAAATAATTAAATCAATAGAGTGTTTTAAATGAATATGCGCTTTCTCGTGTTGAATTATTGCATCTGAATTGTTGGATTCAAAATCATGACGCGACAAGACTATGTTGTTTAGCCAGCTGAAGGGCGAAATATCTCTGTCGGCTATTGCTAGTTTCACATTATTATAACTGAAATGTTTCTCTGATTTATCAATTATCTTACTTATCTGCTGTACGCCTATAAGATACCTTAGAGAAGAAAAAATGAGTCCAATAGTAAATAAAGCAATCAGTATTTGTATCCATGGAATTTCTACTCCGGTTTGCTGAGTAGCCACACTCTCTGAAATCTGTAAATTGGATATATTGACAAATAGAGGCTCTGAAACCGGTTTTTTAGTGATTGGGAGTAAATTAAAACGAACTAACGGAAGAAATGCAGTCAGAAATACTATTGAAATCAGTATTAAACGATTTGCAGAATGAAATGTGTTTTTAGCAAAAAACAGCTTATAGAAAGTGTAAAACAGTGTCAATACAACTGATGCACGCAGAAGATAGTAAAGAAATTCTTCCATAAATTTTACGAGTTTGATGTTTTATTATCAGGATTATCAGAGTTCTCAACTTCATCGAGAAGTTTTCTAACCTCATCTACAGATATATTCTCATCTTTAATAAGAGAGGATACCACACTCAGATAGGAGTTGCCGAAATACTTTTTGACTACATTCTTGAGGTTACCTTTTTGGTAGTCCTGTTCGCTTATTATTGCGTAGTACTTATATGTTGTTCCGAAAACTTCATGTGATAAATACCCTTTCTCTTCGAGAGAGCGAACATAAGTTGATAAAGTATTGAAATGAGGTTTTGGATCGGGGTATTTGGATACTAACTCTTTCACAAAAAGAGGTCCCCACTCCCAAAAATATTGCATCACTTCTTCTTCTCGCGCTGTTAAATCTTTAATGACATGCATATTTATTCTCTTTTATCTAATTAGACTGCAAATATAACTAATTGTTTTAGTTATAAAACTAAAACTCATCTTTTTTCAACTAAATATTATAGTTAATAAATATTATCTGCCTTCACATCGTTGATTATCAATATATATTACAATATTCTTGGTGGAATGATAAAAGCATAATATATTTGTATAAAAATCTAAAAACATATTTCCGTGAATAAGAAACATATAGTTTTACTACTGTTGATGATTTCTAATTTGTTATTTTCAGAAAACAGATTTAATTTAGAGAAAGACAGTATACCAGAGAAATATAATGATGCACTTCTGATAAAGAGGGTTGACGAACTGGAGAAAAAGATTGATGATTACAGACATCGGTTTGATATTCTTGAAAAACAAATTGATGATTTGTTATGGTTTGAGCGACTGGGGGATGTTGCTTTTATTGATAAGGTGAGGCTAACCAGCACTCCCCGCTGGAAACCAAAGAAGCCTGATGACAGATTTGCTTCTAATAAACTTCAATTCTATAATTATGTATTTATTCCCAAGAGTGTGAGGATGAACAAGAAGTATCCTCTGATAGTTTTGCCTCATAGCGGGATTCATGCTAATTTTTCGACCTACTATTATCATATTGTGCGTGAGTTGATTGCTCAGGAATATATTGTAGTTTCGGCAGAGTACAGAGGCAGCACGGGATATGGTAAGGCTACTTATGAGAATATAGATTATGGGGGGAGAGAGAATGATGATGTATTGGAGAGTCGCAATTATATGATTGAGAACTACAGCATTGTAGATTCAAACAAAGTGGGTGTTATTGGCTGGAGCCATGGCGGAATGATTGCATTAATGCAGATTTTGCAGCATGGTGAAAAATATCAGTGCGCCTTTGCCGGGGTTCCGGTGAGCGATTTAGAAAATAGGCTGGATACTCATGAAATGACTTATACTGAATATTTTACTGCGTCGTATCATATTGGTGAGTCGATAGAGCAAAACCCGGCGGAGTATACACGCCGCTCTCCTACCCATTATGCTGCTAATCTTGATAAGCCTTTACTGATTTACACTAATACGAATGATAATGATGTTTATGTTGAGGAGGTTCAGCTGATGATTGATGCTCTTACGAAGCATGATAAGCAATTTGAGTATAAGATTTTCCAGGAGGCATCCGGTGGGCATGGCTTCGACAGGATTGACAGTAAAGAGGCGACAGATATAAGATTTAACGTTTACAAATTTCTTGAACGATATCTGGACCCTCCAAAGCCATTTAAGACTCAGGGTGATATGAGAAAAGCTGCTTACAGGTTTTGACTTTTTTATTAACACATATCCTGTAAAAGAGGAAAAATGATTAACTTTGTAAGTTATAACTGAAAAAAGTGATAAGTTAAATTAGTTATAATCAAAATATAAATTTAGAAATTTAATGAGAAAGATTTTATTTTATTTAATCGCATTTATGACATTAATTGCATGCAACAGTTCGCAGAGCGAAAGTGAGAAAGGCAACATATTCTTAACGGAGTTTGATACTCCTTTCGGTACTCCTCCTTTCGACCAGATTACGTTTGAGGACTATAAACCGGCCTTTTTGGAAGGCATGAAACAACAAACTGAAGAGATTGATGCTATAGTTAATAATGAGGAAGAGCCGACATTTGAAAATACTGTGGTTGCTCTTGATAACAGTGGCCGAACTCTTTCGCGTGTTTCGAGAGTTTTTTACGGATTAAGAAGTTCAAACACTAACGACCAGATTAAAGCTTTGGCTGAAGAGTTATCGCCTCTTTTATCTGAGCACAGTGATAACATCTATCTGAATGATAATTTGTTTGCTCGTATAAAAGCTGTGCATGACAACGAAGGAAATTTGAATCTTACAACCGAACAGAACAGGCTTCTTGATGAGTATTATAAGAGCTTTGTACGCTCGGGAATTATGCTAAGTGAGGCTGAAAAAGACAGACTTCGTGAAATTAACAAGGACCTGTCGGCTTCAACACTTAAATTTGGAAACAATCTGCTTAATGAAACTAATGGCTACAAGCTGGTAATTGAAAATGAGGAGGATCTTGCGGGACTTCCGGAAGCTGTTGTTACAAATGCTGCCAATGCAGCTACAGCCGCCGGCGAAGAGGGCAAATGGGTTTTTGGTTTGCAGAAACCAAGCTGGTTGCCATTCCTTCAGTATGCCGACAACAGAGATCTTCGCGAGAAGTTATATAAGGCTATGTATATGCGCGGCGACAATGATAATGAGAACGATAACAAAGAGGTTATAAACGCAATTGTGAATCTTAGAATTGAGAAGGCAAACCTTCTTGGCTATGAATCTCATGCTCATTTTGTTCTTGACGAAAATATGGCAAAAACACCTGAGAATGTATATGACCTGCTTAATGAGCTTTGGAAATATGCACTTCCGCAAGCTAAAGCAGAGGCTGCTGAACTTCAGAAATTGATTGATGCTGAAGGAGGTAATTTCAAACTTGAGTCGTGGGACTGGTGGTATTACACCGAAAAGCTGCGTGAGCAAAAATATAGCCTGAGCGAAGAGGAAACTAAGCCATATTTCAAGATGGAAAATGTACGTGAGGGTGTTTTTGAAGTGGCAAACAGACTTTGGGGATTAACTTTTCACAAACTTGATAATGTTTCTATTTATCATCCCGAAGTAGAGGCTTATGAGGTTTTCGATAATGATGGTTCGCATCTTGCTGTATTTTATACCGACTACTTCCCCCGTGAGAGTAAAAACGCAGGTGCATGGATGAGCAGTTTCCGTGGACAGCAAGTGCTGAACGGAGAAAATATTCGTCCGCTTATATATAATGTGGGTAACTTTACAAGTCCAACCGAAAATACACCTTCTCTGTTGACACTTGACGAAGTTGAGACTCTTTTCCATGAGTTTGGACACGCTCTTCACGGAATGTTATCGAATGTAAACTATTCAGGTTTGGCCGGAACAAGTGTATCGAGAGACTTTGTTGAGCTTCCTTCTCAAATATTAGAGCACTGGGCTTTCCATCCGGATGTGATTAAGCTTTATGCAAAACACTATCAGACAGGTGAAGTGATTCCGGATGAGCTGATTGAAAAAATTAATAATGCTGCTAATTTCAATATGGGTTTTAACACAACGGAGCTTGTTGCTGCCGCTTTACTTGACATGAATTATCACACGTTAACTGAGAAAACAAATCTGGACGTACGTGAATTTGAGAAAAATGCAATGAATGAAATTGGTTTGATTGACGAAATTATTCCTCGTTATCGCAGTACATATTTCTCTCATATATTCAGTGGTGGTTATTCTGCAGGATACTATGCTTATTTGTGGGCTGAAGTTCTTGATGCAGACGCATTTCAGGCATTTGAAGAAAATGGTGTTTTTGATAAAGAAACAGCTGCTCTGTTCCGTGAGAATATATTATCTAAGGGTAATTCTGATGACCCTATGACATTATACAGAAAATTCAGAGGCGCAGATCCCAATCCAAAATATCTGTTACAGAACAGAGGATTCATAAACTAAGATAAGCGTAACTGCTTACAAGCCTTTTTTATATCACCGGATCATTTATAATAAAATAATCCGGTGATATTGTTCTTAAAAAGATAAAAAAAGAGTATATTTGCACGCTTAAATCGGACAGGTATAAACGCATGTCTAAAATTTTACACAATTGTCCTATTTACAACCTGTGAAAATAAATCGTAACAAAAAGTAATA
Source organism: uncultured Proteiniphilum sp. (assembly GCA_964648775.1). Lineage (GTDB taxonomy): Bacteria > Bacteroidota > Bacteroidia > Bacteroidales > Dysgonomonadaceae > Proteiniphilum. The sequence continues at coordinate 13,198 of CAZYNA010000067.1, forward strand.
TTGAAATGCAAAACAAAGGATTCATTAAAGTTTTCAGTATT
>CAZYNA010000068.1:0-3358 GCA_964648775.1 uncultured Proteiniphilum sp.
TAATAAATAAAATTAAATACAATTAAAGTGCTCGGTTATTACGGGCTAATACAAAGACTGAATAAAATTTATAAATACATAATAGTGAGGTAATACCTATATAGCGGGGTAATATCTATTTGGGAATATTCCAATAACTTACATACTTATTGGGATAGTGTTCTATTTCCTGATATAAATATGCTACCTCATTATTTGTTACTTATATATTCATCAAAAGGTGTAAGATAGCTAAGGCTGAGTTGGCTTCCGGATCAAATGTTACTTTTACTAAGTTCTTCTGAACGATTGCGTGCCGCATCTAATACTCCCTCGAAATGCTTTCCAATATTATGTCTGCTAAAGTGATCCAAGCCAGCTTGGGTTGTTCCTCCTTTGCTTGTTATATTTGTAATTAATTCTTCAATACTGTAATTTTTCTGGTTTTCCATAAAATATAGAGTGGTACCTCTGGTTAGTTCTAATAACAACTCGTCTGAAAGTGTTCCTGGAAGATTGAACTCTTCCATTTTATCTTTAAATATTTGAATAAATGCCAGTATAAATGCGGGACCACTCCCGAAAACAGATGTAAATAGATCGAATCCGTCTTCATTCAATTTAACAACCTTACCAATTTTACTTAGCAGGTTGAAAATTATTTCTGTTTCCTCTCTTTCAGGATGATTTGTACAAAATGCTGTTACAGAGGCTTTGTAAGCCATTGCCAGATTTGGCATTATTCGTATAATTGTTTGTTCATTCCCTAAAAACTGTTCTATATATGCTACACTTTTTCCTGCAACAGGAGATATTATAGTTTTGTCATAAATATCTAACTCCTTCAGCTGTGAAAGTATTCCTGCAATATCCTGCGGTTTAACAGCCAGCCAAATGGTATCTGCGAATGAAACTAGTTTATCAAGGTTTTCATAATATGGTATTTCAATATCTTTTTTTGATCTGGCAAAATATCCGAAATTGATCTTTCTTTCATCTTTTAACCCTAGATATACTGCTTTGGCAAGATTGCCGAATCCTATAAATCCATGTTTCATAACCTTCTTAATTGTCAATAAAAAATCTCGTAAATGGAATCTCATTATTTATTGCACGAGATATATAGTTTGGGCGCCCCCCGTTTACTATCCACATTTCAACACCCTCTTTCAAACAGATTTCTGCAGCATGAACCTTAGATGACATACCTCCAGTGCCAAGATTAGAAACTCGCTCTTCTATACAGTTTTTAATAGAATCTAAGTTGTTTACCTCTGAAATAAGCTTTGCATCCGCATGGATATGAGGGTTTTTATCAAATATGCCATCTATATCAGAAACAAGGACAAGCAAATCTGCTTTTATAATAACTGCTACTAAAGCAGATAACTTATCATTATCACCAAGTACAATTTCTTCTATAGAAACAGTATCATTTTCATTTACAATTGGTATATAATCAACTTCCCAAAGTTTGTTGATTGTATTTTTAGTATTTTCATTAGCAACCGGATTCTCAAAATCACGATATGTAAGTAGGATTTGAGCAATATTTAATCCGAATGTACTGAAAATAATATCGTACAGTTCCATTAACTTTGTTTGACCAATTGCAGCCATAGCCTGCTTTGAGTCAACACTTTTATTGAAGCCATTAATTTCCACAAATTGTCTTGCAGTTGCTATTGCCCCTGATGATACGATTACGATGTCGTACTCCTTTTTAAGCTCTAATATTTGTCTTGCAAGACTCTCAATAACTGCAAAAGAAATTTTGTTGGTACCTGCTGTTAGAGTGGAAGTGCCAATTTTTATTATAAGTTTCCTTTTCATAAGCTCATTCTCTTATTTGGCCTTCACCATATACAAACCACTTATTTGTAACTAACTCCTGTGCCCCCAATGGTCCACGAAAATGCAGTTTTTGTGTGCTTATTGCAATTTCGGCACCAACGCCGAACTGTCCACCATCAGTAAAGCGAGATGATGCATTGTGATAAACTGCTGCACTATCAACCTGTTCCATAAAACTATTTGCATTAGGTTGATTATTTGTAACAATAACAGCAGTATGTCCGCCTGAATAATTATTTATCATTTTAATAGCATCCTCCAGACTACTAACAAGCGAAAGATAAATTTTTGGGGCGAGGTATTCTTCACAAAGCGTATCAGAACTATTTTCCTCCTTTATTTTACTACAAATATCAACTATTTCACTATTTCCCCAAACATCAATATCCATATCGATAAGACTGTGAACAATAGATTCAATTTTATTATTCAGATTGTTCAGATTTTTGTGAATAAGAACTTTGTCTATTGCGTTACATACGCTAATTCTTTTTTTACCATTAAGTACAAGATTAATAGCCATTTCAAAATCAACATCTTCATCAATAAAAAGAAAATTATTTCCTCTTCCACTTACTATAACCGGAACAGAAGAATTATTTTGAACAAATTCAATTAATCGCTCGCCTCCTCTAGGAATAATAAGATCAACTCTTCTCGTGTTATCTTTTATAAGTTGCTGAGTCTCACTATGCGTTAAACTCAAGTATTCCACATAGTTTTCATCAACTTCATTATTTTTAAGCGAATCTTTCCAAAGTCTTGTAAGCAAAGAGTTAGTGTTCAAAGACTCTTTACCACCTTTCAACAAAATTCGGTTTCCAGCCTTAAATGCCGTTGCAGCAGCCTCAATGGTAACATCCGGTCGCGACTCATAAATAATCAGAATAGTACCAAAAGGAACCGATCTGTTCACAATACGCAGACCATCTTCACGCACTAAACTATAAAGCTCTTTTCCTTCCGGATCAGCTTGTCCCGCCACCTCTTCTAGTGACAGAATCATACCATCTATTTTTTTATTATCAACTTTTAGTCGGTCCATCATAGATTCATCCATATCAGGAAACGATTTAATATCAAGTTGGTTCGCTGCAATTATTTTCTTTCTGTTTTGTTCAAGCAAGACAGAAAGATCATTCAAAACGCTATTTTTAATTTGTAAATTCATTATATTCTAAAACAATACCTTTTCTAAAATCAAAATATTACTAAAACTACTGCTATTTATACCGAGTGTAAAAATAACCAAGAAGTTTAATATTGTATCAAATCAAGTGAAATTGAAACTGAATTAGCTCCAAAGGTAACAATTTATTCTATATTTAAGTCTTTAATAAGAATATTGTTGCTGCAGCTGATGGTCGGGTTAAAACTCAGAATAGTTTCCATCAAAATTAAACACAAACTAGTCTGTGAAACTTAATTAAACACAAACTAGTCTGTGAAACTTAATTGAATACAAACTGGTCTGTGAAACTTAATTGAATACCAGTTAATAAAATGAAGCGATGTCTTTTTAGTT
>CAZYNA010000068.1:3458-9614 GCA_964648775.1 uncultured Proteiniphilum sp.
TCTGTGAAACTTAATTGAATACCAGTTAATAAAATGAAGCGATGTCTTTTTAGTTTAGAATTCCCACTTAATTCCAGTATAGTAGTGTCTGGGCATTCCAGGGTAGTAATATCTGGGTTCCGCACTTCCAAAAGCCAACGCATTTACTGTCAACATAGGTGAGTACTTTGTGTTGCTAACATTATTTACGCCTGCGAAAAAGTTAATATATCCAGCTTTGCTAATCTTCAAAACATACGAAATTTGCAGGTTTACCAGCATATAATCACTGTTTTTCAATGAGTTCGCATCATCAATAAATTGTGACCCAATGTATTGAAGCTGTGAATTTATATTTAAAGAATAAACCGGTTTCCATTCAAACCCAACCTGCATAATATCAGAAGGAATACCAGGTAATTCATTTCCATCGTAAACAACTTCATTATCAGTAAAGTCGATAAATTTATTCAACGACCAGGTATAATTAGCATTCATATTTAGCTGTCCCGGAAACGTTACATAATTTATAATCTCATGCTTAAGCATCAGCTCCACACCAGTGTGTCTCGTTTTACCTGCATTTATACCAGTGAAAATATCTTCTGTAATTCGCTTAGTTACAAGTAAGTTATTCAAGTCAATTCTATAAGCTGAAGCCTCCAGCTGAGTATTGTTAAACATATTCAATCTTACTCCAACTTCATATTGTACTCCCTGCTCGGGCAATAACTCCGCATTAATATCACCTTCAGGCAGTAGAGTTTCCTCAGGAGATGGCATGGAGAAGCCATGACCTACTGAAGCAAAAAGCGCAAATCGGCTCGAAGGTGCATAATTAACACCAAAACGAGGAGATAATATAGCAGGAAAATTTCGAGTTCCACTCTGATCGCCATTATCAGGAAACAGATCTAAAAGTTTATAGTTGATACGGTTAATTGCCCCTCCCAAAGAAAAATTCCAGTCCGCAGCAGGCCTCCAATATACCATGCCAAATAGGTTATAATGATTTCTTGTCTCCCTGTTCCTGTTAATCAGTTCATTATCAAGATCCATTTGCCATTTATACGAATCGTTCATCCATTCAAAGCCAATCAATGCATCCCAATGCATAGAATAGAATGTAAGTTTATTGCGCAATCCACCTCCCGAAGTCCCATCATCCAAATTATTAAATGGTCGCCTTTCGTAACTATCCGCCCATCTCCCATACAATGTCAGTTTATTGCTCACTCGCTGCGAAAACCTGTTAGTCAGCGTTATTCCTGCAATAGCTCTTTTGTATTCCTTAAATCCCTCAACCTCTTTCCAATTAGATGCTGCAGCACTCGGATTGTTTTCATAAAGAGTTTTTCCAATAGAACTCGGAATCTGTGCATTCAGATCCAACAACAAAATTGTATACTCAAGCGAATAACTTTGTTTCTGCCAAATCCCCGACGAAATCAGAGAGCTCCGTTTAAACCTGTTATTTTCTCTAAAACCATCCGATTGTAAATGAGAAATATTCCCCCATAAACTCAAATTATCATTATTGTAATTACCTGCAGCAGAAGCTTTGTAAGTATTAAAACTCCCATATTGAATTAAGGCTTCACCCCCATTTTTATTTGATTTTGGAGTATAAAGATTGATATTCCCTCCTAATCCGGAGCCATAAAGAGCAGATGCAGGTCCCTTTATAACTTCCATTCGCCCGATTCCCATCAAGTCAATATCTTCGGGAGTCGATATGCCATCGGACGATGTAATCGGAATATCATTCAGGTAAGATTTTATTCTGTTAGTGTTGTATGGCGTTCTACTTCCAACGCCACGAATTATAATTCTACTCGTAGCATAAGTGCCGCTATGCATATAAATACCCGGAATTGTGTGAAGAGTATTAGCAAAGTTATTTCCGTCGGAAGTCATAATTTCCTGCCCCGACAATACTGAAATAGAGCCAGGCACCCTATGTTGCAGTGTATTAATCTGGTAAGCACTTACAACAACCTCATTCAAGTAAATTGTTGTATCAGCAACATCAAAATTACTCTCTTGAGAATATGAGTATAAAGCAACAAGATAAAAATATATTAATATTAAAAGCTTAACTCTTCGCATCAACACAACCAATATAAACATCAACAACCCGATTAATAATTCTCTCTCTGATTATAATTTCTATTATTTACACCATTAGTATATCAAAATCATCCATTATAATATTTATCTCATTGCACACCTTTCAGTCAACTACATTGACTTTAATGCACTCAGCAATACAACTGCCTGATTATGTTCAGTATCCTTTGCAGAGTAAAGTAATGTAATCTTTTTATGCTCCTTCTCAAGATTTTTTATCTCGTTCAGAAGATCCTCTTTTTCCGATAATTCCTTCTTATAACGAGCTTTAAACTCACTCCATTTATCAACCTCATGGCCAAACCATTTCCTCAGCTCAGTAGATGGAGCTATCTCTTTCATCCATTGGTCGATGCGAGCATTCTCTTTAGAAACACCCCTCGCCCAAAGTCGGTCCACCAGCACCCGATACCCATCATCGTCGCTTGCAGAATCATAAATCCGTTTTATCTGTATCATGAATTTTTCCCATTCTATTAGCAATTAACACCGAAACCATAGAATCGCCGGTCAGATTAACAACCGTCCGGCACATATCAAGAGGTCTGTCGATAGCAAAAATCAGAGCAAGTCCGATTGCCATTTTATCGGCAGGAATTCCTATCGACTCCAATACAATAACCAGCATAATCATGCCCGCGCCCGGTACCGCTGCCGAGCCAATGGAAGCGAGCAGAGCAGTGAGCACAATTGTAATCTGATCCATAAAATCTAATGGGATATGAAGAGCCTGAGCAATAAAAACAGCTGCAATAGCTTGATACAGACTCGTTCCATCCATATTAATAGTAGCACCAACCGGTAATACAAAGCTAGCCACCTCATTGTCAACACCAAGATGTTTAGTTACACGTTGAATTGTAACCGGCAAAGCTGCGGCACTCGAACTTGTAGAAAATCCAAGCAATTGTGCCGGTGCAATACCCTTCAGGAACCAACCAGGTTTGCGACCGGTGAAAATAAAAAGTATAATTAGATAAAGACAAATAATAATACCCAATCCTAATATCACCGTTAAGCCATAATAAAGCAGTTTTTCGAGCAGCCTAACATCCTCAGAGCTAACAATTATTTGTGCCAATAAAGCAAAAACCGCAATAGGTGCAATTAGCATAATAAGGTTAACCATCTTCAGAATCACATCGTTAAGCGCATCAAACACTCGAGACAATGGTTTCACCTTTTCCGGATCAATAAGCAACATGCTAATACCAAACAATATAGAAAAGAAAATCACCTGCAACATTAAACTATTATTGCTCATCGCACTAAAAATATTATCCGGAACCATATCAACAAGAAAATCCAGCGGCCCCGATTCGTGCTGATGTTCAGCCATATATACGCTGGAGGTAACGCTACTGTCGCCGGCGTAAGTTTCGGTTAGTTCATCAATAGTTTCCTGAGACAACCCCTCGCCCGGTTTAATAGTGTTAACCAGAGTGAGACCAACTATAATTGACATACTTGTGGTAAGAATATAAATAACAATTGTACGTAACCCAATATTTCTGAATGTAGAAATATCCTTCAGGTCAGACACCCCTTTCACAAGCGATACCAGAATTAAAGGAATAGCAATCAGCCTTAATAAACGAATAAAAATTGCACCGAACGGGGCTATCCAGTCCAAAACAAAATCTTTGCCCCAACTAATTGAACTCATCAGGAAGCCGAACAAAACTCCGGCGCCCATGCCAATAAGAATTTGCCAGTGAAGCTCTAGTCTTCTCATTATTGCAGGGTTTATAAATGGTTTATTAGTTAACACATATTCATATTGATTGTTTATAATATATGAATATTACTTCCATTTATTTGTAATCTCCCATTAAATCTATGCTATATCCAACAAAAAAACCGGTAAATAAGGGTTGAACCTTATTACCGGTATTAAAAAATTTTGATCAGAATCAATCTATTCTGTTATCCCTACCCGGTTCAAAATATAAGCCAGTTCAAAGGCCGTATCTTTAATTCCCTCATATCTACCCGTTGCACCACCATGGCCCGAATCCATATTCATTTTAAGAATCAGAATATTATCATCAGTTTTTAGTTCTCTCAGCTTTGCAGTATATTTTGCAGGTTCATGAAAAAGCACCTGTGAGTCGTTAATTCCACCCGTAACTAGAATATTCGGATAATCCTGAGCCACAATATTATCATAAGGAGAGTAGGATAGGATATAGCTGTAATACTCCTCCACATTAGGATTTCCCCACTCCTCATACTCACCCGTTGTAAGTGGCAGAGTGTCATCAAGCATAGTATTGATAACATCAATAAACGGAACCTGTGCAACAATAGTTTGGTATAAATCCGGCCGCATATTCACCACCGCACCCATCAGCAATCCACCTGCACTGCCGCCCATTGCTGCAAGTTTATCAGACGAAGTGTAACCATCCTCAACAAGCTTTTCACTGCAAGCAATAAAATCGTGAAATGTATTCTTCTTATTCAGCATCTTGCCGTCCTCATACCACTGCTCACCCAAGTCACTTCCACCACGAATTTGAGCAAGAGCATAAACAAAACCCCTGTCTATCAGGCTAAACATACTTGCGCTGAAATACACATCAGAGCTGTAACCATAGCTTCCATAAGAATAAATCAGTGCAGGGTTAGTTCCATTTTTCTTTATACCCTTTTTATAAACGATAGCCATCGGAACCTCAACCCCATCGTGCGAAGTAGCCCAAAGTCGCTCCACCACATAATCATCCGGATTAAACCCTGAAGGCACTTCCTGCTCCTTCAGCTTAACAGTTTCTCCGGTAGCTATATCATACTCGTAAAGCGTAGTTGGTCGGTTTAGCGAAGTATAAGAATATCTGAAAGAAGTAACATCATATTCGGGATTTCCACTCAGAGATGCTGTATAAACCGGCTCAGGAAAAGCAATAACCTTGTCCTCACCACCAGATAAAGGCTTAATAACAATCTCGTTAAGACCATTTTTGCGAAGCTCAAGCACAATATAATCACTCAGAACGTCAAATCCCTCAATCCTAACATTTTCATCATGAGGTATAAATTCCTTCCAGTTTGCCTTATCGGCATAACCATTTTTTGAAACCTCATAAATCTTGCCGTTCAGATTCTCCTTGTCCTTATAACGGACAAAAAACTTATCCCTGTGAGAATAAACAGAATATTCAACATCCTGTACCCTGGGCATAAAAAGCTTAAACTCATCCTTAGGGCTGTTAGCCAAAACAAAATACTCCTCAGAAGTGGTTGAGCTTGCACTGCCAATATAGATATGCTCCCTCGTTTTGCTTCCTGAAACATAAGTTCTGAATCTCGCATCAGTTTCTTCATAAACCAGAGTGCTGTTTGGCTCATTCAAACCCCTGCGATGAATCTGATAAGGTCTTAATGTTTGATCTATAGCACCATAAAACAAAGTCTCGCTATCATTTGCCCAAGCAGCAGACGCAGCCCCAATTACAGTGTAGCCAATCTCCTGATCAGTTGCAATATCCTTAATCTTCATCACAAATTCTGCATATGACCCCGTTTCATTAAAGAAATAAGCCACTTTGCTGTTGTCGGGACTAACTGTATAACCACCAAAAATAAATGCAGGCACGCCATCAGCCATCTTATTTAGGTCGAATATAACCTCTTCAGGCGCATCCATAGTTCCTTCCCGCCGACAATAAGTGCGATATTGTTTTCCTTTTTCGGTCCTGCTGTAATACCAGTATCCGTTCCTGAAAGAAGGGTAACTCTCGTCATCCTCCTTTATTCTGCCCAGTATCTCGTCGTAAATTGTTTGCTGAAGCTCCTTTGTAGAAGCCATAACCTCCTCAGTATATGCGTTTTCAGCATTTAGATACTCAATAACATCAGAGTTCTCTTTGTCCTTCAGCCAAAAATAGTTATCGATTCTTTTTTGTCCGAAATTAGTAAATGTATCGGGAATAATTTCTGCCACCGGAGGAGCAGAAAAGTTAGATTGTTTTGAAATTGCCACTTCTTCTTTTTTATTAATGCACGACACCATAACCAGTGCAATTGCGCCTATTACTATTAAAT
>CAZYNA010000068.1:9714-11796 GCA_964648775.1 uncultured Proteiniphilum sp.
TTGGGACTATACTGTACATACTCAAGAACTTCGGCTACTGATTCACCATCAATAATCTGATCAATCTGATAACCACTTTCATTTGTAGACACGTGAACTACGTTAGTATCTCCAAACAGATTATGTAAATCTCCCAAAATCTCCTGATAAGCACCAACTAGAAAAACACCTAAATAATAAGGCTCATTTTTCTTTAGAGAGTGAACAGGCAGAAACGTAGATCTGTAACCATCCTGCGATGCAAAATTTGCAATTTTGCCATCAGAGTCACAAGTAATATCCTGCAAAGTTGCAGTCCTTTCGGGTTTCTCGTTCAGTCTGTGAATAGGAATAATGGGGAACACCTGATCAATACCCCATGAGTCGGGAAGCGACTGAAACAACGAGAAGTTGCAGAAATATTTGTCGGGTAGCAATGTCGACAACTGTCTCAACTCCTGCGGAGCATGCTTTGCTCTTGCACTCGTTATACTAATTTCGCGAGCTATGGAGAAATAAAGCTGTTCAACCTGAGCCTTAGTTTTCAGGTCGAGCATACCCAAGCTAAACAGGTCGTGCGACTCATCACGAATCTGCTGTGCATCGTGCCACGCCTCCAGCATTCTGGGTTGCGTTAGCTTATCCCAAATATTATACAGCTCTTTCACCAACTCATGATCATCTTCACTTATCTCTTGGTCTTCAGGCCATTCCGGCAGAGTAGTGGTTTCCAAAACCTCAAACACCAATACCGAATGGTGAGCCGTTAATGCTCTTCCCGATTCAGTAATTATACTGGGATGAGGAAGTTCGTTTTTGTTAGCAGCATCCACAAATGCAGATACTGAGTCGTTTACATATTCCTGAATAGAGTAGTTCACACTATTTTCTGTAAACGACGAACGAGTGCCATCATAATCCACACCCAATCCGCCGCCAATATCCACATACTCTATATTATAACCCATAAGGTTCAACTGCACATAAAACTGTGCAGCCTCACGCAGGGCAGTTTTTATTCTTCTAATCTTAGTTATCTGGCTTCCAATATGAAAATGAATCAATCTGAAGCAATCGCTCATTTCGTGCTTTTCAAGAATCTCAATTGCTTCAAGAATCTCACTCGATGTAAGGCCAAACTTACTGGCATCACCACCCGAATCTTCCCACTTTCCGCTTCCCGAGCTCGAAAGCTTCACTCTAACACCAATATTAGGTTTTACTTTCAGTCGCTTAGCAATCTGCAGAGTCAGTTCCAGCTCATTCAGTTTCTCAATTACAAGAAAAACCTGCTTGCCCATCTTTTTGGCAAGCAGTGCCAGTTCAATGTAACTCTCGTCCTTATACCCATTACAGATTATCAGCGAGTTGTTATCAGTATTAATAGCCAAAACAGCATGGAGTTCAGGCTTAGATCCCGCTTCCAGTCCTATATTATATTTTTTGCCACTCGATACTATCTCCTCAACCACCTGTCGCATCTGATTCACCTTAATCGGGTAAATTATATGATTCTGTGCCTTATAATCATACTCCTTAGAAGCTTTAGCAAAACTTTGAGATATCTTCTCAATTCTGTTATCAAGAATTTCAGGAAAACGAAGTAACACAGGTGTTACAACATCTCTCAAATAAAGCTCACGCAAAAGATCGTTCAAATCAACACCCTTATCCGTCTGTTTTTTAGGTGTAACCTGAACGTTTCCTTTTTCGTTAATGGAGAAATATCCGTTTCCCCAGCCATTTATGTTATAAAGCTCCTCAGAATCTTCAATGCGCCATTTTCTCATTTCAGCAATAAATTAAAAAGTTGAACCTGTTTTATACTGTGAAGATGATAGCTTACAGTATGTAATTGAGTACAAAATTAATCATTTATTTTATCATTTTGGCGAAGTAATATTAAAACAGAATCTTATACCCCTGTTTTTTGCTTAATTTATACTGTATCAATCAGTAATAGAGGACTCTAAAGATGCTTTCGAATTACTTGTTTTAAATCGTTTTTCAGAAAAGCAAATTTATAGCAAGAAGAAGGGTAATTAAAATGAAAAAAACCAATAACCATCCAACTGCTGTTCTGGGCCAAATTGAAATTTGTTC
>CAZYNA010000069.1:0-7889 GCA_964648775.1 uncultured Proteiniphilum sp.
GGTATTAATTTATTCCAATCAACATCGTTATTTCCCTTAACTAATTCTGAATATATTTCATCTTCATAAGTAGTATATGAGTTTAATGGAATAGATGGATGAATATCGTATGAAAAAATACGAAATAAATCAATAACCGTTACAATAACGGCTATAATCAATAACCCAAATAATATTTTTTTCGTGTTATTGATCACAACCTATTTAGTTAAAGTCCATGTTTAGCAGAAATTTCAAGCATCCTCTCAATTGGTTTTACTGCTTTAATACGAACTTCTTCTTCTACAAAAATTTCCGGTCTTTCGTTTTTAAGACATAGATAAAGCTTATCTAAAGTATTCATCTTCATATAAAAACACTCATTACAAGCGCAAGTAGAATCTTCTGGTGGGGCAGGGATAAAAAGTTTATCAGGATTTTCTTTTTGCATTTGATGTAATATGCCAGCTTCAGTTGCTACAATGAACTGCGAATTTTGAGAAGTAGTAGCATATTTTAAAATTGATGAAGTAGAACCAACATGGTCAGACACTTCTAAAAGATATTTTGGACACTCAGGATGTGCAAGTAATAATGCATCGGGATACTCTTTTTTTAAATCTAAAATTCTTTCTATAGAAAATTGAGCGTGAACATGACATACACCATCCCACAATAACATATTTCTACCAGTTATTTTATTTATATAATCACCTAAATTTTTATCTGGTCCAAATATAATTTTTTCATCTTCAGGGAGAGATTCTACTACATATTTAGCATTTGTAGAAGTAACAACTATATCAGTCAATGCTTTAACAGCAGCTGTTGTGTTAACATATGAAATAACAGTATGATTGGGGTGTTTGCTAACAAATTCACCAAATTCATTTGCCGGACAACTATCTGCTAACGAACAACCTGCTTCCAAATCAGGAATAAAAACACGTTTTTCAGGACTCAAAATTTTAGCAGTTTCACCCATAAAATGAACACCACATAAAACAATTATATCAGCTGTAGTTTTTGCTGCCCACTGAGCTAAAGCCAAACTATCACCTACAAAATCGGCTATATCCTGAATTTCCGGCTCCTGGTAATAATGCGCAAGAATAATTGCATTCTTTTCTTTTTTTAATAGCTCTATATTTTTAATTTTTTCTTCAGTTGTCATATACTTATTATTATATAGTTATTAAATTTAAAAACATATATGATGATGATTATAGTATGTTGATACAGTTGATATCTTTTTTATCTAATAATTACTGTTTGAAGTTTTCTTAAAACAACATTAAAAAAACATCAGTTATCAACAACTGTTTAAATCTTTAATACTTGATTTTGTGATATTTATAAAAGTTATCATAAACTGTTTATAACCCGCAAAGTTAATAATTAATTCCATTTTTGTTATAAAATGGATGTTGAAAAGTATTTGAAACTCTGCAATTAAATTTTCGTTACTTATTTTGTTTTCACTTTTATTTATCTGGTATAAATATTTTCATTATTTACAAATAAAAATATCAATTCGTATAAACATTAAATCTACAAGTTATAAACGGTCAAAAAAAATGGTATAAATAACTATATATATCGTTAATACTCTTATCCTTCTTGATAATTAGAACAAAGTTTTTATTACATTTGTTTGTATTTTAAGATATGGTGAAAAAAATAAACTTCATAGTTATAATATTATTACTGTTGGTTTTGACAAACTCATGCATGTCAACAGTTAAAATAACCTCGGTTGTTGAGAAGGACAATCAAGGCGATTTTTTATTAAAATGGGAAGTAAGTCCCGATCAGGAAGGTGAAATTGATATATATTCATCCCTGTCAGACAGCTCAATAGATAATTTCACACCTTTATCATCAGCAAAGATTACAGATCAGGTAATGCGAATTAATCCCACAGGATCCGGATTACGTGAATATTTTATTCTTCGCACCGGCGGTGTTCAGTCAGGTGTAATTGCAAATAGAGTAATTGATATGGATAATATTAAGAACTTTAGAGATTTAGGAGGGTATTATACTTCAGATGATCGGCAAATAAGATGGGGAGAAATGTATCGTTCCGGCGACTTAAGTAGTGCAACTCTATACGATCAGGAAAGATTAAGGAGATTAAATATCAGAACTGTAATAGATTTCAGATCAAAACAAACTTCGGGCAAATATCCAATTCTAATTCATCCAAGTATTCATAAAATATCACTTCCGATTTCTCCCATGGATGGTGAAAAGTTAGATGAACTAATCTCAAGTGGCAATTTTAACAGAAGTGATGCAATAAGATATGTTCAGGAGTCATATATCGATATTGTAGAGAATCATAAAGAGCAATTTGGAGAAATGTTTGACCTCTTAACTAACGATGCTAATTATCCGATACTTCTAACAGGAGAGCTTGGCAAAGATGGTGTGGGTTTAGCGTCTTACTTTATTTTATACGCAATTGGTGTACCTCAAAATTCTTTAGAACAGGATTATATGCTATCAAATCAGCTAATTGATCCTGCAAAATCAGAAATAGATGCCGGTAACCTATCAGAATCCATGCAAGAAGCAGTAACGGCAATGTTATCAGTTAACAGAGCATATCTTAATTATGTAATAGATCATATAGTTGAGAAATATGGATCAGTTGACAACTATCTTGAAAAAGAATTAAGAGTATCAAGTGGTAAAAAAAGTCTACTCCGAAAATATCTTCTTTACCCTTTCTAATTATTATTCATTTTATTTTCATACCTTTGCACCCGATTTAGAAAAAAGGGTTATCATTATAAATCTTCATTAATTTTATCCTCATTCCAAATTATATAGGATTACCATTGAATTTTCTCATCAGACTTTAATACATGGGTTGTGTGAAGCAGGAGAAAGGTCAATGCTCACACATTTATACACATTATTAAAAAGATGAAAACATTCAAAGAATTGGGAATTATGGCTGAAATAGAATTGGCCGTAACCGAGATGGGATTTGAGCAGCCAATGCCGGTACAAACAGAAGTTATACCTCAGCTACTCAACAATACAAACAATATTATTGCACTGGCGCAAACCGGAACAGGAAAAACTGCAGCATTCGGTATACCTGTAATTCAAAAAACTGAAATCAACAATCTTAATCCGCAAACGCTTATACTTTGCCCAACAAGAGAGCTTTGCTTACAGATTGCAGGAGATCTAACCGACTATTCAAAATATATAGATGATATAAAAATACTTCCTGTTTATGGAGGTTCAAGCATTGAGAGCCAGATTCGTACACTAAAAAGAGGGGTACATATAATTGTGGCTACACCGGGCCGACTAATAGATCTTATAAAACGTAAAACTGTATCTTTAGACAAGGTTCATACAGTTGTACTAGATGAGGCCGACGAGATGTTAAATATGGGATTTACTGAAGATCTGGATGAGATTCTCTCATACGTTCCAAACGGACGAAGTATGCTACTATTCTCCGCCACAATGCCTAAAGAGATAGAGCGGATTACCCGAAAATACATGAAAAACCCAATGGAAATAACCATTGGCAGAAGAAATGAAGGAGCCCAGAACGTACGTCATATCTACTATCTTGTACATGCAAAAGACAGATATGCTGCACTTAAAAGGGTAGTAGACTATTATCCTAATATATATGGAATTATTTTCTGCAGAACCAGAAGAGAAACTCAGGAGATAGCCGACAAACTTCTTCAAGACGGATATGATGCTGATTCATTACATGGAGATCTCTCACAGGCGCAACGCGATTTAGTAATGAGCAAATTCAGAAACCATAGCTTGCAGCTACTTGTTGCCACAGACGTTGCTTCCAGGGGGCTCGACGTAGATGATGTATCGCATATTATAAACTATGGTTTGCCAGATGATACTGAAATCTACACTCACAGAAGCGGCAGAACCGGTAGAGCCGGCAAAACCGGAACCTCAATTTCTATAATTCATGTTAAGGAAAAAGGAAAAATAGTTCAGATTGAAAAGCAAATCAATAGAAAATTTGAAAAGCAAGATATTCCAAAGGGTGATGTAATTTGCGAAAAACAACTTTTCAATCTTGTAGATAAGATTGAAAAGGTTAAAGTAAATGAAGAAGAGATTGAGCGACTGCTACCGTCCATCTTTCGTAAGCTTGAATGGCTCGACAAAGAGGATGTTATAAAAAGGATTGTTTCGCTCGAATTTAACAGACTCATAGAATATTATCAAATGGCAGAAGAGATATTCGAACCCGATGATTCATCTTCAAGAAAAAGCAAAAGAGAACGAGGAAGGCAGTCAGACAGAAACGAAAGGAATGGTGGTTCGCGAGAAGCGGAAAAAGGCTATTCCAGACTTTTTATCAATATCGGTAAAATTGATGGTCTCAATCCTGCCGTTTTAATGGGATTCATTAATGAAAACGTAAAGGGTAAAGTTCCAATTGGAAAAATAGATTTGATGAGAAACTTTTCATTCTTTGAAATTCCCGAAGAACACACACAAAAAGTACTCAATTCATTTAAAGGAATGTTTCTTGAGGATAGAAAACTTTTGGTTCAACTTGCTCAGGATGCAGAAAAAGGTGATTCATCAGGAAAGAAACAAAAAAGGTATAAAGATAAAGAGAGCTCCTTTAATAGGAGGAATAAGAAAAGCGGAAAAAGACAAAGATATTAAGTTTATCTTCCCTAATTTCTTCGTATTTAAACCATACCTGGTTCATACCTCATTCATACCTCGTTCGAAGACGCCTTATAAAACCATAAGGTATGTATGACTAATCTATGACTGATTACAGGTTAAGTAAACGATAATACAGGCTACTTCAAATTTAAGTTTGGGGTAGCTTGTTTTTTATGACCAAAAACTTAATAAAAACGTAACTATAGCTTAACTGCTACGTAACATTTAAAATAGACCTTTGCGACATTAATTTAATTTATAAGTTTGTGTCACTCAGAACTATTTTATCAAAACAAATAATACTATTATTAATTTCAATTACAGCATCATTAGCTGTATTTGCTCAAACAGGTACAATTAAAGGAACAATAGTTGATGCTACAACCAATGAACCTCTTATTGGAGCATCAGTTCTGATAGAAGGTACTCTTAACGGTTCTGCTGCCGATTTAGATGGCAACTATTTAATTCAGAATGTACAGGCCGGCACTCATACTCTTATTGTTACTTACGTGGCTTATAACCAGATTACCCAAACAGGAGTAATTGTTGAAGCGAACAAAGAAACAATAATGAACTTCGAAATGTCTACAGACGATATTAATCTTCAGGAGGTTGAAGTTGTAGCACGAGTAAATCGCGAAAGTGAAATTATCCTACTTATGGAGCAGCGTCAGAACCTTGTTGCAACAC
This sequence comes from uncultured Proteiniphilum sp., assembly GCA_964648775.1. GTDB lineage: Bacteria > Bacteroidota > Bacteroidia > Bacteroidales > Dysgonomonadaceae > Proteiniphilum. The sequence goes on from CAZYNA010000069.1 coordinate 5,365, forward strand.
AGGCCGTTGGAGCAATAGAACTTTCCAGAAAAGGTATAGGTGATGCTAAGGCTGCAGTGGCTCAGGTTTCAGGAATCTCTCGTCAGGAAGGAGTTAAGAATGTTTTTGTTCGCGGTCTTGGCGACAGGTATAACGCAACTTTACTTAACGGTTTCCCTATTCCTTCAGAGGATCCTGAGTATAAAAATATTGCTCTTGAGTTTTTTGGAACTGATATAATTCAAAATATTGGTGTAAATAAGGTATTTAGCAGCAATAACTATTCAGATATCGGAGGTGCAATTATTGATATCTCCTCAAAAGAACTACTTAACGACTATGAGCTTACTTTTGATTTGTCGGGTGGAATAAACAATACAACGCTTGGTACTGATTTTCTCAGACAAGATGGTTCAAACTACTTAGGTTTCTCAAACTCGCAGCAACCAACAGATAATGAATATAGTTTTGTTAATAGTTTAGATCCTTCAACTGTTTCTATGCCCATGAACCATAGCTATGGGGTGTCAGGCGGAAAAAAGTTTCAACTGGGTCAGAACAATAATCCCCTCTCATTTTTTATTGTAGCTTCTTACAGCACCGATTATTCATATACTGATGAACAGGTTCGAAATACAAATACCATTGGTACAATATGGCAAGACCAGACAGGGAAAAAATACTCTCAGAATATCAGTCAGTTAGTTCTTGGTAATGCAGCTTTTGAAATTAACAGAAAACACAATCTGCTTTATAATTTTATGCTCATCCATGCAAACAACCAATATGTTGGTAGATATGAGGGGTTAAACAGTGAGCGACATCAGGGGGCAGTTGATGATCAGGGTGTATCTGTAAGACAACAGACAAATGATAATCTACTTTTGTTAAATCAACTTTTAACCGACTGGCAGCTTACTAATTCACTTAAGCTTAAAGCAGGTGTTTCCTATAACACTGTAAACGGGCTTGAACCTGACAGAAGAGAGAACTATTTCTCACTTGCTCAAGGAGGTAATTATAATCTGACAGGAAGTAACAGAAATAAACGTTTTTTCTCAGAGCTTACTAATAGCGATATTAATCCTAAGATCGATTTAACTTACAGTATTGGCGATAAATTTAGCTCCGGAAACTCATCTGTGAGTATTGGATATTCAGCTCGTTTTGTAAACGATAATTTCGAAGCCGTAGAGTACAATTTTTCCAGAGTAGGAGCATTACCTAGCTTTCCCCTCGAAGGACTCTCCATGGATAATCTATTTGAAAAAGGACTCAACGATGGCGTCTTAAGGATGTTAACCGGTCGTGCAAACCTATATGAAGTTTCAAAAAATATACATTCAGCATATTTAGGATTTAATTATCAATTAGCAAGGAGCCTAACAGCAAATGTTGGTCTACGTGCCGATCTGGTAGATCTTGATGTAAGTTATGACGTTGCAGGTGTTTCACCCGGTGAAGTTTCTGTAGATAAAGAATATTTTCTTCCCAGTCTGAATCTTAAATTTGATATAAACGATAAAAACAGTCTTCGCTTAGGTGCAAGTAAAACCTATACATTGCCTCAGTCTAAAGAAATTTCTCCGTTTCAGTATGTAAATATTTCTTTCACAAGTCAGGGAAATCCAAACTTAGAACCCTCAGACAATTACAATATTGATCTTAAATGGGATTACTATCTAAGTCCCGGTGAGCTTTTCTCACTTACAGGATTTTATAAGTACATAAAAAGGCCAATTGGACGTGTAGATCAGGCAAACTCAGCCGGTTTGCTCACATACGACAATATGGGTGATCATGCAGTTGTTGGAGGTATTGAACTTGAACTCAGAAAAAATTTGTTCAATAGATTTAACACAGAACTTGAGAGAATGAACAGGCTTTCATTAGGATTAAATACATCATATATCTATACAAATCTTCTGCTTGATATTCTAAATACCGAACCTAGAGACAGTGGATTAGAAGGTGCATCCCCGTTTCTTGCCAACGCTGATATATCATATCATCTCACAAACGGTGAAAGAAGTCTAACGGCATCTCTTATATTTAATTATTTTAGTGACAGAATTCACACTGTTGGAGCTGCCGGCTTTAAAGATATTATAGAAGAGGGAGTTGCCACACTTGATTTTGCTGTTTCATATGATTTCAACAAAAACTTATCAGTAAAACTTAATGCTTCAAACATTCTTAACTCTGCGTACAGACTCTCAAGAGAAAGCAATGTTTCAGAAGATATTGTGATTTTGAATGAGTATAAAAAAGGACAAAATATAAGCTTAGGAATTAGCTATCAATTTTAATAATAAATTTATCTAGATGATGAAAAAGTATTTATTTAGTTTAGTTATGTTTGCAACTATGTTAACCGCTATAGTGTTAACGTCATGCGAAAAGGATCCGGAGCCTATTACGCCGGATGAAGAGGATAAAGAATTAGTGGGTTCTCTTAGCGAAGCGAGGACTCTTGATAAAACAGTAGAATATTTGATAACAGGACCACTTATTATAGAAGATGGAGGTGTTTTAAATATTCCTGC
>CAZYNA010000069.1:7989-11627 GCA_964648775.1 uncultured Proteiniphilum sp.
GATAATTCAGGATCTATTACTTATCTGAAACTCGAATATACCGGTGCTCGCTCAGATGCAAACGTTGAGCATAACGGTTTAACTCTTAACGGTGTTGGTAATGGTACAAAAATAGAGAATATTTATATTCCAAACGGTGCTGATGATGGTATTGAGTTCTTTGGTGGTTCGGTTAATGTTAAGAACCTTCTTGTAGTTAACTCTGATGATGATATGTTCGACTTCACACAAGGTTACAGCGGTACACTTGAAAACGCTTATGGTATCTGGGAAGCTGGTTTTGTAAGCTCTGAGGAAGACCCAAGAGGAATTGAAGCTGATGGTAACCTTGACGGAAACAACCCAACACAATCAGGCCAGTCAAACTTCACAGTTAAGAATATGACAATCGATCTTCGTCTTGCTGCATCCACAGAAGAAGGTTTCTATATGCACGATGTTATTAAAGTTCGTCGTGGTGCAACTGCTACTGTAGAAAATGCTTTAATAATTGGTCAGGGTCAAGCTAAAGACCTTATTGATGTAACTGATGGTAAAGGTGCAGGTAATCTTACTATAAGCATAACAAATAAACTAACTACTCCTTTAACCGGAAATAAGGTAAATGGTACTTCAGCAAATGTTACTGAAGAAGCTGACAACACCGGGTGTTCAACTGATGTGTTTAACTGGACTGGTTACGAATTCTAATATACGGAAGTTGTAATTCAATATATTAAAAAGTGTCTTGATTAATTATTAGGACACTTTTTCGTTATCTTTGATAATAATCATTTAAACAATTGATTCTATGAATAATAAAAGATATTTCTTGATACCGTTATTGCTTACATTTATCACTCTTTTGGGACAGGAACCCCGTCAAAGCACACAAATATTTCTAACCGATGGCATATATTATCGCGATAGAAATCAAACTGAACTTTATACGGGAGATTACAGGGAGTATTATGAAAATAATACTATAAAGTTAGAGATGCAGATAAAAAATGGTTTACCCGAAGGACCATATATCGTTTATTTTGAAAACCGCAAACCCAGTGAAGTGCGGTCGTATAAAGACGGAAAGCTTCATGGCCTATGGCGATCATATGATATTTCCGGACAATTACTTTCAGAAGCAGAGTACCGTAATGGTAACAAACACGGAGTCTGGCGTATTTGGGATGAGTTAGGCACTCAACGTTACGAAATGAATTTTAATGAAGGAGAAAAGACAGGCATTTGGCGCATGTGGGATGAAAAAGGAGCCTTACTAGATGAGAAAAAATATTGATTCAATTGTATAGAGTTACAAAAACTTCACAAAAACTTAATTAATCTGTAACAGATTCATATATTTATCTACTTAACTTTGTGGTGATTAATCAATTTAAATAAGTATAATATATGAAACCTGTTTTATTCATCATTGTTTCACTATTGATTTCATTTTCTGTAGCTGCCGATACAGACAGCAAGAATAATAAAAAAGTAAATGAGTCGGAATCCATTGCAGTTATTGAAAAGGCAAATGCAATTCAGCTGACTGGTTCAGTTGTTGATAAAAAAAATAACGAAATGCTGGCTGGCGCGTCAATCCTTGTAAACGGTAAAAAATATTATTCAGATCTTGACGGGCAGTTTGTAATTAATGATGTAACACCAGGCAAATATGAAATGGTTGTAGAACTTATTTCTTATGAGCCACAAACATTAGAACTTGATCTTACAAGAAGTCAAAACCTGAGTGTAGATCTTAACCAGCAATAAGTTCAGAAACAAACAAACTTACATTTTTGATTCAAATTACTAACTTACACAGTTAGCGGGATACTCCCTGTTCCACAATGAAACATAAATGTAACTTTAACTTAACCCAAAAGTAGCTGTATTGTAACTAAATTTCTATTCTTTTGTAGTGAAAATAATTCATTTGGTTTATTAATAGCAAAATCAATTTTCATTAACTCTCTATGGGTCTAAAAAGGTGTAGATGTGAAATCTGTGCCTTTTTTCTTTATCTTTGCCGGTGAACCTCAATTATACAAATATGGCAAAAAGAAAACTCTCTCAAACTCAAATTGCATTTATTATAATGCTTTGGATAGTGCTTGTAGTATACATATTCCTTTATGCCCAAATTACAGCAATAACAATCATATCAATTATAATGTCGGGAGCTATTGTTTTTATCCCTGTTTACAAAAGTCTCAAGAAATAGCTTATTTAGTAACAATATTAATAAAAATAGCTCTAATATTTTATATTTAGAAATATTATTCTAATTTTGTGTTTCAAAATGATTAAAAATACATCATCGTGAAATCTTTAGAGGTTATCAATAATTTAAAATTAAGATTCCCACACGAACATGAATACCACCAGGCAGTTCAGGAAGTGGTAGAGTCGATAGAAGATGTTTATAATGAGCATCCCGAATTTGAAAAAGCAAATATTCTGGAGCGTCTGATTTTACCCGATCAGATTCATGCTTTCAGAGTAACATGGGTAGATGACAGAGGTAAAGTAAATTCAAATATGGGCTATCGTGTACAGCAAAACAATGCTATCGGACCATATAAAGGGGGTATACGTTTCCATGCTTCAGTTTCACCTTCAATACTTAAATTTCTTGCATTCGAGCAAACATTCAAAAATGCGTTAACCACACTTCCTATGGGGGGGGCAAAAGGAGGTGCAGATTTTTCCCCGCGTGGGAAGTCAGATGGTGAGATAATGAGATTTTGTCAAGGTTTTGTTGAAGGACTGTGGCGAGTAATTGGTCCTAATACCGACGTTCCCGCCGGCGATATTGGAGTTGGAGGCAGAGAGGTTGCGTATATGTTTGGTAAGTACAAAAAGCTATCGGGTGAATTTACCGGCACTTTCACCGGTAAGGGCAGAGAATTTGGTGGCTCACTCATTCGTCCCGAAGCAACAGGTTATGGAAATGTGTATTTTCTTCTTGAAATGCTCAAAACAAAAGGAATTGATATTAGAGGTAAACGTTGTATTGTTTCCGGATCCGGAAATGTAGCACAATTTACCTGTGAAAAGCTTCTCGAGCTTGGAGCAATACCTGTAACCCTTTCAGATTCCGATGGGTATATCTATGATCCAAACGGAATAAATGAAGAGAAGCTTGAATTTGTAAAAGAACTGAAGAATCAGTATCGTGGGCGCATACGTGAATATGCCGAAGAATATGGTTGTAAATACGTACCCGGTGCCCGTCCTTGGGGAGAAAAAGGCGAAATCGCACTACCTTCTGCAACACAGAATGAAATAGATCAGCAAGATGCTGAGATGTTGGTGAAAAATGGAGTAATAGCCATTTCCGAAGGTGCTAATATGCCATGTACACCCGAAGCTATTCATATCTTTCAGGAAAATAAATTGCTTTATGCCCCCGGAAAAGCAGCCAATGCAGGAGGTGTGTCAGTATCAGGACTCGAAATGACTCAAAACTCAGAGCGTTTAAGCTGGCCTGCAGAGCAAGTTGATAAAAAACTAAAATGGATAATGGGTAATATTCATGAAAACTGTGTAAAATATGGTACAGAAAGTGATGGCTATATCAACTATGCAAAGGGTGCAAACATTGCCGGATTCATGAAAGTTGCAAAAGCAATGATGGCTCAGGGAGTATTATAAAT
>CAZYNA010000070.1:0-1660 GCA_964648775.1 uncultured Proteiniphilum sp.
TTTTATAAGGAGAATATAAGGATAATATATAGAGGATATATGCCAATACCGGAGATGGCATAGGTAAACTAAATAAGAAAAAAGGGAAATATTAGTTCAGAATAAACATGTTGTCGGGGAGTTCAACACTCTTTTCAATATATATGCATCGCACATATTGCCTGATGATATGCAGGTTTAAGACAGCGGCTTCATTAGCCGATATTTTATACTTATATAAACCTGAACTGTTTTTGGGACTGTATATACTCATAATGAGCCTGATTGATATAATACAAACGTGCTGTGCCTTATTATATTGTAAGAGTAAATAAAAATGATGAAAAACAAACTCATAATTATAATTTACATATCTTTGTCTCAGTTTAATTATAAAGAAAGACAATAATGAAGAAACTAATTTACCTGTTTATATTGGCGGCAACAATAGTGTCGTGCCAGAATAATAAGAACTATTCAATTAAAGGAACTGTAGCTAATGTAGCATACGAAGGTACCAACGTTTATATGCAACAAATGACTGAAGATGCAATGGTTGCTACGGATACTGCAGTTGTGCAAAACGGCGAATTTACTTTCGACGGAGTTGCTGATGCATCAAAACTTCGTTTTATCACTCTCGACGAGACTGTTGATCCGAGGCAGGAGAGTAGAGTGCCCGTATTACTGGAACCGGGAAAGATCACTGTTTCTTTCGACTCAGTTGCTACTGTAACCGGAACGGGTGTAAATAAGATTTACAATGATTTCAAGGTTGAGCAAAGGGATCTTATAACTCAGATTCGTGCGGTTGTTGATCGTTTCAATGCTGCGGGACAGGCAGGAACACTGACACCGGAGCTTGAGGCTGAAATTAATCAGGAGTACGAAGTTATTAACAATCGCTTGGTTGAACTTAACTACAATTTTGTTGATAATAATATTACAAATGAGTTGGGACAGTATGTGTTTCTAACAGCTAACTCAATGTTCGAGCCTGAGCAGCAAAAAGCAATTCTTGATAAAGCAGGCGATGAGTATAAGTCGCAGCCCAACATAAAACGAATTGTTGATCGTTTGGCAAATATTGAAAATGTGGCAATCGGTAAAAAATTTGTAGACTTCACCCTTAAGGATATGGACGGTAACGAAGTGTCACTTTCTGATTATGCCGGCAAGGGGGAGTATGTTTTAATCGACTTCTGGGCAGCCTGGTGCGGACCATGTCGCAGAGAAATGCCAAATGTTGTTGCAGCATACGACAAGTATAAATCGAAAGGACTTGAGATTGTTGGAGTATCTTTCGACCGTGATTATGAAAGCTGGGAAGAGGGCGTTAATGAGTTGAACATGACATGGCCACAGATGTCCGACCTTCTATACTGGGATAGCCCGGTTGTTAATCTCTATGGCATAAGAGGAATTCCTCATACAGTTCTTCTTGATAAAGAAGGAGTGATTATAGAGAAGGATCTTCGCGGTGATGCTCTTGAAGCAAAATTAGCTGAGCTTATGCTATAAAAGAGTTTAACATGAAATCACCTGAAAGGCTACTTCTCTTATTTTTGAGCATCTTTTTGATGAATTGCTGCGTCAATTCTATGGTTGCCCAAAATAGAAAGTTTACTGTTGTAATAGACCCCGGTCACGGAGGACGTGATCCGGGTGCTTTAGGTTCAAG
>CAZYNA010000070.1:1760-11431 GCA_964648775.1 uncultured Proteiniphilum sp.
TTTAATCCCAACGAACCGGAGTCATATATTATATTTGAGTTTATGGCAAACGAATTTCTTGATCAGAGTATTCAGTTTGCAACACTTGTGCAAAACCAGCTTGTTAATAACTCTAAGAGGGTAAACCGAAATGTTAGACAAGCGGGATTTCTTGTTCTTCGTGAAGTTGCTATGCCAAGTGTTCTCGTTGAACTGGGATATATAAGCAATAAACAGGAAGAGACTTATCTGAAGAGCAGCAGTGGGCAGACATCGCTTGCCAATTCCATATACAACGGTTTCAGAGACTATAAGCGGGAGTATGATAAGAAGAGCTTTGTGTTTAACGACTCAGGCAACAGACAGCCACAAACTGTTTCAGCTTCTTCAGCATCATCATCAACCGGCAGTGAGTTCAGGATTCAGATTTTTGTCTCTTCACGTAAGTTGAATAATGGTGCATCTGAATTTAAAGGTCTGAATCCTGTATCCCATTATGTTGAGAATGGCATTTATAAATACACCTATGGCAGTTCGGGCAGTCAGGCCGATATTAAAAGAACTCTCAGAGAGGTACAAAAGAAATTTAAAGACGCTTTTATTATTGAGCTGAAAGATGGAAAGCGTGTAAACTAACAGGGATCATTGATATGAAAAATAACATGAGCAGAAATGCATTAATAGGTTTTGCTTTTATTGCGAGCCTGATAATGATTTATTTTGGGATAAACTTTCTGAAAGGAGTGAATGTGTTTAAGAAACAGAATCAGTATTACGCTGTTTTCGACGATGTGTCTAAACTGTTGATTTCTTCTCCTGTTTATGTTAAGGGGTATCAGGTTGGTCTCATAAGTAATATCAGTATTATCGATTCAGAACCTATAAATTTCCTTGTAGAACTGAATCTTAAAGACAATATCAGTATACCTGAAAGCAGCTATCTCGAATATGATATTGATATGTTTGGCGCCTCTACAGTTAATCTGATTCTGGGTGACTCTGAAAAACAGCTGGAGCCGGGTGATACTATAACCGGCGACCGACAAAAAGGTATTATGGATAGTGTTACTGAAGTTATGCCAAGTGCGCAATCAATACTTGCAAGAATTGATTCGGTTGTGTATTCTCTTAATCTGTTGATGTCTGACCCTGCGTGGGAGAGCTCAATTAAAGGTGTTAGCAGTACAGTGGAAGAGTTGAACAAGTCGAGCAGAAGCCTGAACAGGCTGGTAGGCTCACTTGAAGCAGACCTTCCTGAAATAACCCAGAACCTGACATCTGTTACAGGCGATCTGAAAACTATAAGTTCAGAGATTGGCAGTCTGGACCTTAAAAACACCTATGCATCAATAGATGAGACTGTGGTAAATTTAAAGAATCTAACCGGGAAACTAAATAGTGATGATAATTCACTTGGATTACTCCTTAATGATACAAAGTTGCATGATAGTTTAAATTTAACTATTGATAATGCAACAAGATTGCTTGAAGACATACGTGAAAATCCGGACCGGTATTTAAGCATCAGATTGAGATTATTCTGAGAAAATCAACGTTTTTCTTAATTTATCAGGTTTTACTCAAAATAGATTCATTCTAAATAAGCCTGTTTGAGTAAATAAATATGAAACTCGTTGTAATACCGACTTTAAGCAACAAAAACGTAACATGTTTGTAATTTTTAAGTGTATAAAAGCTTTTTTTATATCTACTTGTTAATCAGGTTGATTTAGAAGTGTGGTTTTGTTTAATGCGCTGAAATATAAATACATATGCGTATTTGGTTGATAAGTAGCATTTTTTTGAAGAATAATATTTCAGAAAAAAAGTTTCATTTTTTTTTCTCATTTATTTTTTGAAAATTTGTATGTCATTACCGGAAGAGAAAGATCAATTTTTAGAACTAAATGAATAATAATTTCAAAATTTTATGGGATAATTGTTTGGATGTGATTAAGGATAACATTCCAGAGCCTGCATTTAATACTTGGTTTGCACCTATTGTTCCTTTAAATTATAAGGATCATGTTCTTACTATACAGGTTCCCAGTCAGTTTTTTTATGAATACCTTGAGGATAAGTATCTCGATCTTATTCAGCAAACTTTATACAGGGAAATTGGAGAAGGAACAATTCTTAATTATAGGATACTTGTTGAAACAGAAAGCAATACCGCCGTTGAGATGCGCGGTGTTACCAAGCAGTATAACGGAGTTGAGAAGAAAAGCTCAGGCCAGAAAATTACTGCCAAAGTGCCCAGTCCGTTTGATAGGGTAGAAACAACCGAATTCGACTCTCAGATAAATTCAAAATATACATTTAATAATTTCTTTGAAGGAGAAAGTAATCGTCTTGCGCGTACTGCTGCTGAGGCGGTTTCACATAATCCTGCCAAAACAGCCTTTAATCCGCTTTTTATTCACGGACATTCAGGAGTAGGTAAAACTCACCTTTGCCATGCAATTGGTTCTAATGTTCTTGAACTGTTTCCTGATAAAAAGGTGCTTTATTTATCGGCTCACCTCTTTAAGGTTCAGTATACTGATGCCCGCAGATTTAATACTATCAACGATTTTATTAATTTCTATCAAAGCATCGACGTACTTATTATAGATGATATTCATGAACTGTCGGGATTGGAAAAGACGCAAAACACCTTTTTCCATATATTCAACCACCTGCATCAAAATAACAAGCAGCTTGTTATGACATCAGATTGTGCGCCTATGGATATGCAAGGTGTAGAAGAAAGACTTCTGACACGTTTCCGTTGGGGGCTTACATCAGAGTTGGATAGACCTGATAAAGAGTTACGTAAGATAATTCTGCAGAATAAGGTGTTGGCCGACGGGCTTTCAATTCCCGAAAATGTAATTGATTTTATTGCGGAAAACGTTACAGAGAATGTGCGTGATCTGGAGGGTATTATTGTATCTCTTATGGCCCATTCAATTATCAATAATAGTGAGATTGATATGAATCTTGCGCGAAGGGTGATTAAGCAGAGCATTAAGTTTGAGCAAAAAAGAATTACCGTTCAAAGAATACAGGATACCGTATCGGAGTTCTATGATGTTAAGAAAGACCTTATTCAGTCATCTTCCCGTAAACGGGAAATAGTGCAGGCGCGTCAGGTGACAATGTACTTTATTAAAAAACATACCGAGCTATCACTTTCTCAGATAGGAGTTCAAGTAGGCAACAGAAGCCATGCAACAGTGGTGCATGCATATAACACGGTTAAGAACTACTATGAAGTGGATAAAAAGTTCAGATCTGATATAGAGGAGATTGAAAGAATACTTAATTCCTGATTTATTTTCTACATTTCATTGTGATAGTGATTGAATTAAGTATATTTGCGTTTTGCACATATATCATATAAGAAATGAATCGTTTAAATAACAGCATCTTAGTTGTTATCTTTTTGTGTGTCAGTCTATCATTAACAGGGCAGGTGCCAAAGGGCTACTACTCTGATATTGATGGTAAAAGTGGTGCCGAACTTAAAACAGCTTTATATATTATAATCAGAAATCCGGATGTACTGACTTACTCTGAATTATGGGAGGCATTCGAGATTACTGATTCCAGAAGAGACAACACAGTTTGGGATATATACTCCTCTAATCAGGATAACGGAGCGGCTTATTATTATGATTTCAGGAATAATCGGTGTGGTTTATCAAAAAAAGAGGGTGACTGCTACAACAGGGAGCATTCCTTGCCTCGCAGCTGGTTCAAAAAAACTCCCTTTATGGATTCTGATCTGTTCCATATTTATCCTACCGACGGTTATGTAAATAATAGAAGAAGCAACCTGCCTTTTGGCGAGGTGGGTATAATCATGTGGGAATCTTCCAACGGATCGAAGATTGGTCAGAATACCTTTGGGAACTATACGAAAACCGTATTTGAGCCTATTGATGAGTTTAAGGGTGATCTGGCAAGAACCTACTTCTACCTCGTTACCGCTTATGAGGAATTTCTGCCTGAATGGGTTTCGGAGCAGGCCGGTGGTGAAAAGTATCCCGGGTTTTCGGACTGGTCGCTTGATTTATTGCTTAGATGGCACAGAGAGGATCCTGTGAGCATAAAGGAGGTTCGCAGAAACGAAGAGATCTTTAAGATACAGGGAAATCGGAATCCTTATATCGATTATCCTGATCTTGCAGAGCATGTGTGGGGAGCAACCGATGATATTGGCTTTAACATTGGCATGCATGTTGATAGCTTCATGCAGATTGAGTACAGCCCTTTTGAAAGATGGCTTGAGCAGGTTAAAGAACATATCGGTAAATACAAATGATAAGATTCTGCCTGATTTCGGTAATACTGTTTTTTAATCTGTTGTCAGGTTATTCTATTGCGAACTCTGATAATCTGAAAATTGGAGTGATAACAGATGTTCATTTCCTCTCTCCCGAATTAACAGATAATGGAGCTGCATATGACTCCTACAGGCAGTCAACAGGAAGAGATATTAATGATTTGCATGAGGTGCTGGACTTTGTAATAGCAGATCTTATAGATAAAGATATTGATATTCTGTTAATTACCGGTGATTTAACTAACCATGGAGAGAGACAAAGTCATTTGGATTTTATTGAAAAGCTTAAGCATGTACACAACTCCGGTATTTCTGTATTTGTGATTCCCGGTAATCACGATATTAATATACCTGATGCGAAAGCATATATTGGTGATAAACCTTCTGCTGTTGTTTCTATTAATAAAAAAGATTTCTCCGACTTCTATAGCGATTTTGGATATGGAAACGCCATTAAAAGAGATAACATATCATTAAGCTATCTTGCCGAAATTAATGAATCAACATGGTTGCTCTCTTTTGATACTAATCGTTACAATGAAAACAGAACTTCGTCAGTTACAGGTGGCAGAATCCTTGATCAGACGATGGATTGGGCTATTGAGATTTTAGAAGAAGCTAGAAGCAGGGGGATCAGGGTAATCGGGATGATGCATCACGGATTAGTGGAGCATATGCCTTATCAGTCTGCTTTTTTTTCAGATTATCTTGTTGATGATTGGCAGGAGAGGGCAGAGCAGCTTGCTGATGCAGGTTTAGAGATTATTTTTACCGGTCACTTTCACTCTAATGATATTACTCTTTTAACTTCTCCTTCAGGCAATAGAATATATGATATTGAAACAGCTTCACTTGCTCAGTATCCGTTTGCATACAGGGTCATGCAACTTGACAGTAATAAATTGTCGATAGAGACTCATTTTATCACTTCTGTTGCCGGTAACCCCGATCTGGAGCAGGAGTATTATAAAAAACTTGAGGGTATAACTAAAAGAGTTGCTCAAAGCAGAATTAATAATCTCGGATTGCCGGTTCCGAATGAAATGAAGAGCGCATTAATTAATATTATTGTTAAATTGAATCTCGCTCATGTTAAGGGAGATGAGCAACCGGATACAGAGATGCTTGTTGCAATTAAGGCTTTTGCTTCTATGCTTGGAAATGAGGTTGATACAGAAGATTATTCACTCGATTTCCCTCCGGCTGACAATAATTTAGTTATAGAGCTTAACAAACTTGAGGTGGAAGAATAAATCGGTTATGGGAAAATTGATAGTAAAGGAACAATCGGGACTGAAGAGATTTATGAAATCTGACTGTATTGAGGCCGGGTGTGATGAGGCCGGACGGGGTTGCCTGGCGGGACCGGTATTTGCTGCTGCAGTGATATTGCCGGCCGACTTTGAATGTGAGGGTTTAAATGACTCCAAGCAGCTTACTGAAAAACAGCGTGATAGTATGCGAAGGGTTATTGAAGAAAAATCTCTGAGCTATGCTGTTGCATTTTGTACACCTGAAGAGATCGACGGGATGAATATTCTTTGGGCTTCTGTGGAGGCAATGCACAGGGCAATTGAGCAATTAACTTTAACACCCGGGCATATACTTGTTGATGGCAACAGGTTCAAACCATATGAAGAAATTCCGCACACACTGGTAATCAAAGGTGATTCTGAATATTTGTCGATAGCGGCAGCATCTGTGTTGGCTAAAACCCACAGGGATGAATATATGAAGAGGCTACATTTTGATTTTCCCGTTTATAACTGGAGTTCCAATAAAGGTTATCCTACTCCCGCTCATCGTGAAGCAATCAGAAAAAATGGTGTTACCATTCACCACAGAAAGAGTTTTAACCTGTTGGAGCGGCAGTTAGAACTGGAGTTTTAGAAATAAAAAACCGCCTCATCATTATAATGAGACGGTTTTGAATCACTAATTAATAGACTATTTAGACTATAAATTATCTCTTTTATTAGTAGCGTGCGCTAACTACTTCCCAATTGATAATCTTCCATATCTCTTTCAGGTGGTCGGCACGACGGTTTTGATAATCAAGATAGTATGAGTGCTCCCATACGTCGAATCCTAAGATCGGAGTTAATCCTTTTGTTAAAGGATTACCTGCGTTGCTCTCCTTTACAATTGAAAGCTTGCCGCTGTCGTCTTTAGCAAGCCATACCCAGCCTGATCCGAATACTGAAGCTCCGGCAGCATTAAACTCTTCAACAAATTTATCAAACGAACCAAACTGCTCCTTAATTGCATCAGCAAGTGCACCCTGAGGCTCACCACCACCATTTGCTTTGAATGATGTGAAGTAGATGTTATGATTAAGTGTTTGACCGGCGTTATTAAAAATAGCGCCATCGCTCTTCTTAACTATTGTTTCAAGATCGGCATTCTCGAATTCTGTACCAACCACTAATTTGTTTAAGTTATCCACGTATGCCTGATGGTGCTTGCCATAGTGGAGTTCAATTGTTTCTTTACTAATAACCGGCTCTAAAGCATCGGTTGCGTAAGGTAATGCTACTTTTTCGAATTTCATATTTATACTATTTTTAGAATTGTTCTCGTTGTTCTTTGCACTCGAGCCATTGCAACTAATTAATATAGCCGACAATATACTCACAACTAAGAAAAGATGTTTTGTCTTCATAACTTACACTTTTAGACTTTGAAGTTATAACGATAAGCACGCTTTTTTGTTCGTTCTTATTTACAATCGTTCTAAATATTTGTATTTTTTAGGATTGTAATATTGTTTTGTAAGGTGATGAATTTGATATACCTTTGTTATTGTGATGCTATAATCGCCAATGAATTAGGGATTGATGAAGAAAGAGAGGTTTGAGGAGATCTTCATACTATATTTTCCTAAGGTCAAATCGTTTGCCGCAATACTTTTGAAATCTGAACAGGAGGCAGAAGATCTGGCACAGGACGTTTTTGTGAAATTATGGGAAAAGGAAGAGCTTTGGTTGGAGAACTTAGAAACAAATTACCTCTATACTATGGTGAAAAACACTCTGTTTAATCGCATTAAAAGGAAAAATATTGAAACTAATTATTTAAAAATGCAGATGGAGATGCAGGAGTTCGACGAACTATGGGAGTTTGAAGACCCGCTGAATGAAATCTATCGCGAAGAACTCTATCTGCTTATGAAGTTGGCTCTTGATCAGATGCCTGACAAACGCAGAGAGGTTTTTGAAATGAGCCGTTTCCAAAATATGAGCAACAACGAAATTGCTGAAAAAATGAATCTGTCTGTACGTACCGTTGAACAGCACATCTATTTAGTATTAAAAGAACTCAAAAAATTACTACTTGCAGCACTTTTTTTAATGAATATTTAAGTAGTACTTCATTCTCGGTTGTTTATTATACAGAGGTAGGATAAAAGCCTTTATCTGTATTTATGTTTATGAGAATTTGAAGAGATGATAAACTACTTTAACAAGATTCTTGAATTATTTGTAAAATCTGATTTTCCCGATTCTACAAAGAATGAGTTTTATGGATGGTTAACCGATGTAAAACATTCTGAGGAAAAACAGAAAGCTTTGCACAACTTATGGGATGGTATGAGTGAAGGGGGTGTTAATGAGGTGTCTCCGGAAACACATAAATCTCTGATAAAAGTGCGTAAAAGAATAGACAGAGAAGCCAGGAAAGGAGTCAGAAGAGCATTGCGTGTCTGGCAAACAGCAGCTGCTGTTTTGCTTGTTGCACTTGTTTCTACACTATATTTTGCGACTGGTCGCATAGACATAGAAAACGATTTGGTTGAGCAATACGTGCCAATTGCAGGTATGAGTAGGTTTTATTTGCCCGACGGTACAGAAGTTCTTATGAACTCTGATGCTACACTGATCTATCCTCAACAGTTTGCCGGCGAAACAAGAAGTGTTTATCTGCTTGGAGAAGCAAGCTTTAAAGTTGCAAAGAATGAGCAACAGCCATTTGTAGTGAAAGCAAATGATTTTCAGGTAACTGCACTGGGAACAGAATTTAATGTTAAGGTTTATCCCGATGATCCGGTTGTTTCTGCAACATTACTTTCGGGTAGTGTGGAGGTAAAATACAACAATTTAGAAACGTCTAAGATTCTTGAGCCTAACGAGCAGTTTTCTTACAACAGGCTCACAAGAACGGGAGTGGTGAGATATCCTGATATTGATGATGAAATGGCATGGAAGAGAGGAGAACTGGTGTTTAAATCGGCCACTCTTGAAGAGATAATCCCTGTTTTAGAAAGAAAATATCCATTCACCTTTGTCTATTCTGTTAATGCCCTTCACACCGACAGGTTCACGTTTCGTTTTAAGGAATCTACTTCGTTACAAGAGATTATGGATATCATTATTGAGGTGTCAGGAAGTATGAAGTACAGAGTTGAGGATAACAAATATTATATATCACCATTATAATTTATTATAGAATATGGATACATCTTAAATATTAAAAATGAGCCGGAATTAATAATACCTATAAATACCGGAATTAGAGCATTTGAGTTAATACTCACGTACATATTAGGTCAGTTTCTAATCTAACACTAAGAAATTAATAAAGTTATGAATTTATTTTACATGAAAAAGGTAAAGACAAAGCTTCTCATTTTTTTCGTTTGTTTGCTTGCTCCACTCACATCGGCAATTGCTCAGGATGATGTGGTAATAACCATACAGCAAAATAATATTACGGTTATTGAAGCACTGCAGGCAATTGAAAGGCAGTCGAAAATGTTTGTAGCCTACAATGAATCGCAATTGAAAAATCAAAAGACTCTCGATTTGAATGTTGTAAATCAACCAATATCGGGTGTTTTGTCTCAGATACTTAAGGGGACAGGTTTTTCGTATCAGTTGAAAGATAATTATATAGTGATTGTTCCGGAAAGACAAGTTGAAGGACGCAGGGTTGCCGGAAATATTACTGATGAATATGGAGAGCCGATAATAGGCGCAAACATAATTGAGAGGGGTACGAGCAACGGAACAGTTACTGATATCGACGGTAACTACTCATTATCTGTTGGAGATAATGCTGTACTGCAGATTACCTATATAGGATATTTAAGCCAGGAGGTGAATGTTGCCGGAAGAGGCAATATCAATATTATTCTGGTAGAAGATCTAAAGACACTTGAAGAGGTTGTGGTAATTGGATATGGGTCGGTTAAGCGACGCGACGTAACTACAGCGGTTTCCTCAATATCTACCGAGAGTCTGGATGAACGCCCTATAGTTTCTGCTGCACAGGCAATTCAGGGTAAAGCTGCCGGAGTAAACGTATATCAGCCAAGTGGTTCACCGGGAGGAGATATGGTTATAAGAGTGCGCGGTACAACCTC
>CAZYNA010000071.1:0-11312 GCA_964648775.1 uncultured Proteiniphilum sp.
TCATATAACACTTAAAATGTATAAATTTGGCTATGACGTTTTGTTATAAAACCTTAACTCGCTTTTTATATTCTTCAAGGGCTGCATCTAACCGATCATGAGCTGTTGTATCACCCGGTATATTATGTGATGGATGAATATGCAATTTAACACCTCTGTCGGCAAGAATTTCTGCAACAGTAGTTATTGTAACCCATACCAAAGTTATAAAACCCACTGTGGAAAGTGGACCAACTTTATCATAATGGTTTTTTAGTGGAACCGATGCATCTTCCAGCGGAACACATGAGTCAACAACAATATCAGCCAGTTCAAACAAGTTTTTACCGCTTGAGTGACGAGGCTTTTTGCCAACAGTCTGCTCAGCAGAACCATAAACAATTACTTTCATGCCTCTCTTTTTTGCTTCAAGAGCAACGTCAATATTAACTGCATTGATTCCGGTGTGAGAAAAGATCCATATACAATCCTTTGAATCAAAATCATAGTTTTTCATCACTTCTATACCATATCCTTCTGCTCTTTCAAGAAACAAAAACTGGTGAATACCCATTTGTCCTTTTATCTGGGTGAAGAAAGTGAGAGGCAGCTCTACAAGTGGATGGAATCCAACAAAACTACCAATGCGAGGATACATCTCTTCAACAGGTATAGTTGCATGTCCACACCCAAATGTATGAACCCACCTTCCGGCTTCTATTGAGTCTGCCATTAACTCTGCTGCTTTTCTAACATTTTCCAACTGTGTGTTTTCGATGTTATTCATAACCTCATATGCGTTCTTTAACCATTCTTTTGCCAACATAATTTTTAATTTTAGATTGATTATAATTTTAATGTTTATTTAGTTTGATGTATATAGTTTTGAAATAAAGTTAAGCCTTAATATTATTTCTACTTACACGGGTAAATAATAAAATGATAAAAGTAAAACATGTAACCAGAATTAACGGATAAACAAAAGCGCCACTTTTATTTAACCATATACCTGTGATGCTATTCATTACATTATTTCCTAAAAGAGAGAAAACTAAGGCAATACTGAAAGCTGTGCCTGATATTGCAGGAAATTTTGCACCAATAATTCCCAGTATTATAGGAAAAGTTGAAGCAATCCCAAATCCCACAAGCATCATACCAACAAGAGAAGTAACATAGTATGGCTGAATCATAAACATTACACCTGCTATTGCTATTATGATACTGATAATAAATATTTTATTTTGAGAAATTTTCTTGAGAAGAGCCACAAGAATTAATCGTGCTGCAGTTAAACTTGCCGTCATCACAGTAATAGTAAGCAATGCCTTAGAGTGATCTAAAAAGCCAAAATCTGTAAGATAAAATACTGTCCAGTTGTTTAATACTCCTTCAACACCGCTCTGAAAGAAAAGTATCATAGAAAGTATAAGCAGATTTCTACTTTTAAGAAGCTTAAAACCTTCCGAAAGTGGGAATCCTTGCTTTTGAGTAGCTTCAGGATATTTAAGGAATAAAAAGTATATTATTAAAATGAACATTACAACTCCAATTCCCATGAATATCTGCTGGATATTGAAGTGCTTCAATAAAGTACTAAGCAGAACAGGGATTCCTAATGCTCCAAGACCATAAAAAACACCAAGCAGACTTAACATGGAGTTTCTCTTAGAATCATCATACATTACCGATACTAACGCATTTGTCTCTCCGTTTAGAATGCCTCCTCCAAAGCCAATAAGGAAAATACTTAACTGAACCAATGGGACTTTATCAAAAAAAGCAACTCCCTCCAAACCTATTAATACAAGCAGACTACTAATTATAAGAAGACCTTTATAACCCTGTCTGTCCACAATCGGTCCAAATATAATTGACCCTATCAGCATCCCAATCGGCAAGAAAGCCACTAAAGCCGTAGCCTGTCCGGTATTAAGACTAAACTTGTCAGATAATATGGGTAGGATTGATCCCAAAACTATCATAGAAATACCAAAGAACGACATTCCAATACAGGCTGCAACAAATACTTTGGTTTTATTATATACGCTTTCCATCTGATATCCGTTTTAAAACTAAATATGCTGCACCTGCAAGACCGGCACTTTCTGAAGAGGTTGAATGAACATACTCAACTTGCTTAATGCTTATTGGTTGTGCCCATTTGAATGATTCGGCATAAATTTCAGGAATTAATTTCATGGCAGGACCAAATACACCACCACCCCAGATGATTTTCTCAGGATTTAATAAGCTTACAATGTTAGCACTTGCCATTCCCCACATCTTCACTGCTTTATTGATAACCTCTAAAGCAATAGAGTCGTTCTTTTCATATGCATCAAAAACATCTTTAGTAGTAATATCTTCAGAAGCTTTAAAAGAAAGAGCTCCATTATAATTGTTGGTTGACTTTATTTTTTCAATTGATCGATTACGAATTCCGTTTCCCGAAGCGTAGTATTCAAAGCATCCGCATTTGTCATACTTATTACTGTATGAAGACTCTAAAGCCAGCCAACCCACCGACCCTGCAATGTCACCAACACCATGCAACAGATGATTGTCAATCATAATCCCGGCTCCAATTCCTGTGCCAACTCCAATGTATACTGCACTTTTTGCTCCTTTTGCAGCACCCTGCCAGAGTTCACCACAAAGATAACAAGACCTGTCAGATTCAATAATTACCGGAAATTGTGGGTTGTTTAAGTAATCATTTACAACTTTCAACAAAGGAAATTTATCCCATCCTGATATATTTGGTGCCCATACACTTCCATCATCAGAATAAACAATTCCGGGCACAGAAATTCCAATGCCTAAAACGTTCAATTGTTTTATTCCTGAAGATAAAAAAAGATCTTCTAATAACACTGTAACTAATTTGCCGGCTTCATTACAGGTGCGCCCTTCCAGTAAAACTTTCTTGTAATTGCTTATTTCCCCATCAACACTAAAGAGGGCACCTGAAATTTTAGTGCCCCCTATATCAATAGAGACAATCTTTTGTTTGCTCATCTCTAATTGTTTTTAGAAATCTCAAAAACACGTACGTTGCGACTGCTTACTGATACATTAATAGGTAAAATATCTCCATTGCTTGTCAACCTCTTAGAGTCATCATTTATCACATCCCTTACATTATAATCACCTCTGGCATCAACATTAATATTTACATCTATCTCTTCGTTGTTTTTACTATGATTTATAAGAAATAGGATATAACCTTTATCTGTGTTTTGCAATCTCACTTCAATCTGGTCGTTTATTCTGCCATCTTTTGAGGTGGTAAAGGGTCGCTCAATATCAGCCCAGCTTAGCAGGTTTATGAAGAACTTATCGTTGGTTGGAATAACCTGACTGAAATTAGCCATTCCTAAATATGATCCTGCAAGAATTGCTTCACCTTTGCCATATTCTGAACTAACAATAGCAGGTTCGCCCTCTTCAGTATTTGCTAATACTTTAGCATTACTGTCAGGGAGTAATTTTACAGATTGAGAATACAAAGATCCATTTAGCAAATCTCCCGATTTAAAACCCTCAAGAACCGGATGATTCTCATTATTTAAAGTAAATGTGACATTCTCTCTCATTCTTACCTCATCTTCCCTTGCACCAAAAATATCATGCATTCCGATACCCGGAATAATTTCAGATGCATATCCACGATCGTCATTCCATCCAAACCTTGCTTCAGCTAAAACATGCCCTCCATTTTGTACAAACTCTCTTAGTCCCTCGGCTGCTTTTTCTGTAAACATGATAGGATAGGGGAGAATAACAAGCTTGTACTGCGACAGATCTTTGTTCTCAATATGCTCTCTGTGAATAAAATCGACAGGTACATTATGGTTAGTGAAAGATTTGAAATAACCTATTAGCGACTGGCTCAAGGCTCCCGGATAGTCGCGGCGCTGCATTCCACCCACCATTTGAGTAAGTGGGTTGTACACAATTCCTACTTCTGCTTTTGCCGGAATACCGTTAAGAAACAGTTCCTGATTTCTATTAACAATATCTGCAATCTTACCAGCGTTAACAGAACGTTCTGTTAGAGTTCCATCCAGATTAATTAATCCATAACCACCTGCTTCGTAGCCCGATGACATGGGATAGTATGCGTAAATATTAACCCCCTTTGCTCCTTTTGCAATTGCCGACCAAGCCCATATGTTATGATCGCTGGGTGTTACAGGGTCACTGATAAGTAGTGAAATTGTTCCAAGTCCGCCTTGCAACTCACCCACAAACCAACCCCCCTTTTCGCGGTTGGCACTTCTTATGAAGTCCATTACAGTTTGAAGAGTTGTGGTAGACCAAGCTCCCTCAGGGCGGTTATGTTTAGGATAAATAGATACTCCGTAATAATCCAGAGGACGTGCCATCAGGAAATCATCAGTTGCACCTGCACCAACATGTGGTGATTGAAATATTGACGCTCCAACGGCATGAGCTGTAATTAAACTTGTTGGATCTACCTCCCTGATAGCGTTATATCTTGCCTGCATGTCACCAACAAGCTTTTCGTAAATAAATGATTTCCAGTCGATAAAATCCGTATAACTTAGAATGGTGCTAAACCTTGGTGCTTCAACCTGATTCCATTCTGTGAAATTACGGTACCACGCCTTGTTTAGATTTTCAAGAGTTTCATATTTATCTTTAAGCCATCCTCTGAATCTGTTTTGTGTGCCATTGCAAAAACAGAACTGAATATTTGGAACATAATCAAGCGATGCCCAGTTGATTATGTGTGGCTCACTCCACAGATCCCACCCAAAAAGGTTAGGATATTTATTTGCAACTCTTGCTGTTTCAGCATAAAAATTAAGTATTGCATCCTCTACCTCATGGTTGTCCATACAGGCTCCGGGAGCAGATTGAGGAACCACAATATCACCACTCTGCGCCTCAAAGAGAGCATGAGGAAAATTATGTGCTACCCAATCGGGGGCAGAATCAACATAAATCTGAATGAAAACCCTAAGTCCCACCTCATCTGCCAACTGCATCAGTAACTCAAGATTCTCGAAATTATATACACCCGGTTCAGGCTCGCATGTAGCCCATTCAACCCAGGTGCGAACGGTGTTAAAACCAAGATCCTTGATCTGTTGCAAGTCTGCCCTCCATTCCTCCTCAGAGGCGTCTGTTATATTACTTAGCATCGGCGCACGGGCTTTGCCTCCGCTATACCAGACTGAGAACGGGAAGAAATCCTTTTCGATTTGATTTGCATTTATACCAATCGTAATTGATGGCAAAAGCATTAAGATCACGAGTAATTTTAAAGTTTGTTTTTTCATTGTTTATAAATTATACATTAATCATCAATCTTATTGGAAACATATTATACCTTCCATTCAATTTACTTTTATGCACTCATATTTAATTAAGATATCTATATCCTTTCCTTTTAAATCTCCAGGTCCAGCCAGTGTTTTGTGCAGCACCCGCTCCATCCTGGAACAGAGCCAGTTCATTTTCATTGAGAATCTTCACTTCGAAAGTATCTTTAAAAGCATGATCCATACCAGGAAATATATCTTCAACAACAGTTAATGTCATATTTTCTGAATTGAATAAAAATTCGCTAACCTGGGGAGTTTCACCAGGAGCTTTTGTTACAGTTAGAAATAACTTATCATCAACTTTTTCAAAGAATAATTCAGCTTGAAAACCATCTTCAGAAGAAACTCCATCTGCAATAGGTAACCACCATATTTCATCCCACGCATATGGTGCTGAGAGGAACCAGTGTAAAGTACCATCACTGAAATCTGTTGCATAAACCCATGTCTTGCCATCTCCGAAATAATCGATTAAAAAAGCAAGTGGTTCTTCAACAAGATTAGGTACAGATGTTACCTCTACTGATCGTACTATACTGACTTTTCCTCCTTTAGTTAAAACATTACAGATAATTGTTTTTTCACCTGTAGATCTAAGTCTGATAGTATCTTTAGTCTTGAAAGAATTTATATCTTCTGTTTCCCAATGTACCTGAAAACCTTCTTCGACTCCTAAAGCAATAATATTACCACCGGGAAAGGTGTTTTCAACTTTCAAATTAATTATTTCAGCCACCTTTTCTGGATTTTCTAATGGAGGTAAAGTGTCTCTACTATCAATTGGATCGCATGAAATAAAACAAATTATAAAAAGTGTCACTAACAAAATTATATTTTTCATTTTTCTTTAAGTTTAAGAGTTTTTACCATCCTTCATTCTGTTCTAAAACACCATCCGATAATAAAACTTGTGATTCTGGAATAGGTAGGTATCCCTTAGTTTCTGGACGGAAAATAGCACTATACTCTATTGGCTTACCTTCATTTTCAAGAGGTATATTTCTCATTCTGCTATAAGCTGCTTCTAGCTCGCCCCATCTCATTAAATCATAATACCTAACACCTTCAAAAGCTAATTCATACCTTCTCTCCTTTTTTATATTTTCTAAAGTTGCTGGTACGCTAGGTAAATCTACTCTATTTCTTACAATATCAAGATATTCTTGTGCTTTTGAAGAACCTAGTTCTGCACCCATAAGGTAGACATCAGCCAGTCTTAACAAAACTATTTCCTGTGCATTACAATCCATATTGTTTGCTGGCGTTCCATATAAAAACGTAAACATACTTTGTTGTTTGCTATCGGCATAAATATTTACAGGCATGTATTTTTTTTGCCATAAATATGATTCATGATACTGGTCAGAGCTTGAAACATAACCAATATTTTCTTCATTAACATTACAAATTGATCCAACCTTTCTAAGATCAGAATCCTCCCATAATTCCCACAATTGAGGATTTACAGGACCAACACCCCAACCATAACCAAAAGGATTATTATTTTGCATTCTAACACCGAAAAACAATACAATTGTATTACGACTGCTTCCTCCAAAAGAGCCGAATCTTATAGAAAACATATTTTCACTATTATTTCCCTCTTCACCTACCCATGATAAATTGTTATCTATTGTATAATCGTAATTATCAGCATAAGCATATGGCCATAGATTTCTATAATCATCAACCAGCATGTGTCCACTATTCGTAATACAATAATCAATATTTGAAACAACATCTATTTTGGATAACGTACCAGATTCAGGCAAGGCTATTTCTGTTTTGTTATAAACACCTGTGTAATACAAGAACACCCTAGCCAGCATTCCCTGTGCAGTCCATTTAGTTGCTCTACCAATATCATCTGTAGAGTAAGGAGTATCTGGTAATTTTTCAATTGCAGATAAGAGGTCAGCTACTATTTGGCCAAAAAGTTCTTCTGGTGTCGCCTTTGGAAGATTTTGCGGAGTTGTTTCTAATACTAGTGGAACAGTTCCAAACATCCTTGCTAGATCGAAATAGTAATATGCCCTCATAAAGAGAGCTTCTCCATGATATTTGTTTTTTTGTAATTCGGATTCCCATATTCCAACTTGATCAAACGATTCAAGCAACATGTTAGATCTGAATATTCCTCTGTAATTTTGTTGCCATGGATATAGATACATATCGTTTGAAAAATTTCTAAATTCAGAAATTGCATGTATAGCAGCATCTACACCACCACCACCAGCGAACCTGTCATCTGAAAGTAATTCAGAAATGAAAAAACTATGCATTTGAGAAGTGCCTGGATTTAATACTGAATATATTCCTATTAATGCTTGGTTTACATCCTCATGAGTTTGATAAAAGTTGGTATTAACCTTACTGGTTAGTGGTTCTGTATTTAGAAAGTCAGAACAGCTGCTTATAATAAATAGAACTATTAATATATTGATATATTTTTTCATAATTATCCTCTTTTAAAATGTGACGTTTAACCCAATCAATACTGTTCTGGGGCTGGGATAGAAGCCCAAATCAATACCAGATCCAAAACTCAAACCTCCATTATAACCAATCTCAGGATCCATTCCTGAGTATTTTGTAAAGGTGACAAGGTTCTGAACTGAAAAGTACAAGTTTAATCTTCTCAGATAATCATTTTTTAATAATCTACTAAAATCATAGCCAATTGAGATACTTGAAATCCTGAGATAATCGCCATCCTCAATATATAAATCAGAGATATTTGAGAAGTTTTTGGAAGAAGCTGTAGATAATTTTGGAAGTCTGTTTGATGTCCCTTCACCATACCATCTGCCAAAAATATCAGTTGTAAAGTTGTGTGTCGGAAAAATTGCAAAGTCTCGATACGACTGTATTATTTGGTTTCCGGTAACACCATTTGCAACTAGGGAAAAATTGAACCCCTTATAATCAGCACCAAGAGTTATACCAAAAGTGAAATCAGGGTTTGGATCTCCAATCATTACCTTGTCATTATCATCAATAACATTATCGTCATTCATATTTACAAAACGAACATCACCTGGAGTGGCTTCCGGCTGAATTAGTTCTCCTGTAGAATTAACGTATGCCTGTATTTCAGATTCATTTTGGAAAATACCATCTGTTTTATATCCCCAAAAGTATCCAATTGGAAATCCCTCTTCAGCTCTAAATATTTCACTTGTCAGATCAGCAAGTACATTAGGTAAACCGTGAATGATTTTCTCGTAATTGTCAATTCTTGTTACTTCGTTTTTATTGTGAGATAAATTAGCCCCAATTGAATAATTAAAATCATTAATATTATCGTTCCAGATAACTGATAATTCAAATCCTTTGTTTTGAACATCACCACCGTTGATAAAAGGAGCACCTGTCCCAAAACTTGCAAGTGTAGGTGCAGCTACTAACCAGTCTTTAGTCATTTTATTATAAAAATCGAAATTTATCATTAATCTATCGTTTAATAGATATGAGTCAAATCCAATATTTAATTGTTCTGAAGTTTCCCATGTCACATCAGGGTTTGGCAGAATATTTGGGAATGCTCCTACCAATCTTTCATTTTTATTAATACCGTAGTAATCAGCCCCGCTTAAACTAATTGTTGATAGATACTGGAAAGGTGAAATGTTTTGATTACCGTTCTGTCCCCAGCTTGCCCTGAACTTTAAGAATGAGATACTATTTTTAATATTATCCCAAAATGGTTCTTCTGAAACGACCCATCCCCCAGCTAATGAAGGAAAGTATCCCCATCTATTATCTTTAGCAAATCTTGATGAGCCATCAGCTCTTAAAACAAGTGTAAGCAGATACTTCTCATTATAATCGTAGTTAATACGCCCGAAATAAGATAATAACTTATTTTCTACCCAGGGATAACTTCCTAGTATTGTTCTTGCAGGATCAATTATTTTAGAGTTATCAAGGTAAGCATGCTCCAAATCATCAAAAATACTATTGATATTAGTGCCGTAAATAGTCTCTCCAATATTATTAACTTGAATTGTATTCCCTATAAGTAAGTCAAGAGTATGACCTAGGTCACCAACATTTAAGAGATAATTTATAGTGTTCTCATTTGTTTTTCCTAATGCTTTGTACATACTGTGGCTAGTACTACTATAATCCCTGAAATGTCTTTCACTTAAATTGTATTTTGGTGAGTAACTGCGATAAGAATAATTAGAGTAATCATATCCGAATGAACTGCGAATTGTGAGATTTTCGATAGGGTTTATATTAACATATATATTACCTAGTAGTTTATGATTAACCGATGTGTTATTTCCATGAGTATAAACCATTATAGCTACCGGATTAGGTACTCTAATATCCCAGGGTATGGCAAATTGATAATCTCCCACATCGTCGTATACAGACATAAAAGGAGATGTTGCTAAAGTATTACGAATAGAGTTTGTATACATTCCTCCTGTGGCAATACCGGAGCGATCAATATAACTATAAGACAAGTTTTCTCCAACAGTTAATAAAGAACGATTGTTTTTCTCTAAAATTATATGTTCACTGTTTAATCTAAAATTATATCTATCATAAGATGATGCAACGGGTTTTCCAATTATACCATCTTGTGAGGTGAAAGAAAACCCCATAGTGTAACGCGAACTGTTAGTTCCTCCATTTATGCTTAAAGCGTGATTTTGTAAAGGTGCATTGTCTACCATAATTTCACCGAACCAATCAGTTCCTTTGTTTCTTCCACTTTCTATTTCTTCCCACTTTGGTACCAAAGAGTTAAAATTAAATGGTTCTAAACCATCATTAAGTCTAGCCTCATTCATTAAAATAGCGTACTCTTGAGCATTTAAACTGGGTAATTTTTTGTAAAGATTTTGAACACCATAATAACCGTCATAAGATATTGTTGGTTTAGAATTATAATTACCCGATTTAGTTGTAACCAGAACTACACCATTAGCAGCTCTCGAGCCGTATATCGAAGAAGAAGCAGCATCTTTGAGAATATCTATTGATAGTATCTCAGTAGGATTAAGGTAGTCTATATTGCTTACAGGAACACCATCTACAATAAATAGCGGAGTTGCATCCCCAGTTGTTCCTAATCCTCTGATGTTTATTCTGAAAGCTGATCCGGGTTCTCCTGATGTTTTTACGATTTGCATACCGGTTGAGCTTGATCTTAAAGCATCAACTACTGATACAGGGTTTTGATTACTAATTTGATCGGCTCCTATTTGTGAAGTTGCACCTGTTACCAACTTTTTCTTTTGAACTCCATATCCAACAACTACTAGTTCATCAAGTGTTTGAGTATCCTCAATAAGGATAATTTCGAAGTTGTTTTGAAGTGAGGTGTGAATCTCTTGTGGAATATATCCAATATAAGAAACGAGAATTATTGCATCAATACCAACATCTAAAGTGAAATAACCATTTGTGTCAGTTATTGTCCCATTAGTTGTTCCTGATTCGATAATATTAGCTCCAATAATAGTGATACCAGCATTATCTGTAACTCGTCCACTAATTTGCTTTTTCTGTTGCGTTATTTCATTAATAATTGTAACTGTCGGTTCAGAATTTAAGTCTATCAGTTTTTTATAAAGTGAAACTTGTCTTTCAACAACACTATAATTAATATTAGTTCCTTGTAAAAGTAGTTCTAGTATATTATTAATATTCTCATTGCTAACATTTATAGAAGTTCTCTTATTGAGCTCTATCCTAGCTTCATCTGTAATAAGGAAAACATAATCGCTAGCCCTTTCTATCTCTGAGATTGCACTGTTTAAAGTTGTATTACTCAGTTCAAGAGATATTTCTTTCTGTTGAGGATAGACATTTTCGGCTGACAAGCTAAAAATGCAGATGAATAAAAGGAAAGTTGACAACTTCATGATCATTAAGCTTCGCTTGCATATTTTATAAGCAATTTTTTTAGATTTAATAATTTCTTCCATACATTTGTGATGAATTTAGTTTACCTGATTT
>CAZYNA010000072.1:0-11144 GCA_964648775.1 uncultured Proteiniphilum sp.
CGGTTGGATTTAGTTCCAATCGGGATTTTTTTATTTAGAGAAAATACTAATGAAAGCAAAAGGAATCCATTGGTACATAAAAAAACGAAGATGATCATAAATACATCTTCGTTATAATTGATTATAAATTGCTTTATACTTGATCAATAATACTATTCAAAATTATATAGAGATAGTATTTTATTAAATACATCAGTATTTTCATAAATACCGGCAAATTGTTCTGCTCCTGTGCCATATGAAAATACCGGTACCATTACAGAGGTATGCCCTCCTGTTCCCCATGATGCTTCTACTTCACCGGTTTGAAAACTGCCATCGGTGATAGACATGCCACCTGTTTCGTGATCGGCTGTTACTACAACTAGAGTTCCGGGATTACGATCTGCATAGTCGAATGCGATTTTTACTGCTCTATCAAAATCTAGTACCTCATTTACAGTATATTCAACTTCATTTGCATGTCCTCCCCAATCTATTTGAGAACCTTCTACCATTAAAAAGAATCCTTTGCTATTATCTTCAAGCAGCTCTATTGCTTTTTGAGTACTCTCAGGAAGAAATTCACCTCTATCAGGATAAGTAGTAGGATGATCTTCAAAGATAAGTGCAGCCAGTTTACCTTCATTTATTTCATTAACGGTTTCCATATCAAGTGCGATAGAAAAACCTTTATTTGCAAGTTCAGTCAAAAGATTTCTATCATCTGTTCTGTCATTAAAATATTTTCTGCCACCGCCTATAAAAACTGATATATCAGAGTTAAGAAAATCCTGGGCTATTTCCTCTTGCATGTTTCTGCTGGGTTGATGTGCAACAAAAGAGGCAGGAGTTGCATGGGTGATGGCGCAGCTTGCAACAAGTCCGGTAGCCAGACCATTTTCTGCAGCAATTTCAAGAATAGATTTAACCGGTTTACCATCCGGATCGACTCCTATTGCACCATTATTTGTCTTAACCCCCGTAGCTAATGCTGTTCCACCTGCTGCTGAATCTGTAATATATTGGTCAGCAGAATAAGTTTTAGAGAATCCTACAAATTGTGAGCGTTCAATGTTAAGTCCGTTGTTAGCAGTTATACCGGCATACACCTGCGCTGTTCCCATTCCATCACCAATTAATAGGATAACGTTCTTAACTTTGGATTCATCTGATTGTTGATCGGTTGCTTTACTGTTAGTGCATTGTAGCAATAAGATAGATAAAACAAAAAAGATAGTTAATCGAATTTCTTTCATAATTATAAATGTATTTATATGTATTTGTTAGCAAATTTAAGGTATTTATTCTTATTATGTAAATTTTACTGTTAAGTATATATTACATACTGAGTTTAATGAAATTGGATTATTTACTTATACCAAATTCTTTTGCTAAAAGAGTGTAACCTTTTTTACGTGCCTCTATATCGTGGTAACCTTCCACGAGTATAATTTCATCTACCTGAGTTCTTTTTGCCCAGTAGGTTAGTTTTTCTGCAACCTGTGAAGGTGTACCAATTACAAACTTATTCATTTGATGTTCTCTTATAGCTAATTCCTGGGAGGTGTATGAGTATTCTGAAGCTTGTTTAATTGTAGGGAATTTGGTAATTCGCTTAT
The DNA here is from genome assembly GCA_964648775.1 of uncultured Proteiniphilum sp. Classification (GTDB taxonomy): domain Bacteria; phylum Bacteroidota; class Bacteroidia; order Bacteroidales; family Dysgonomonadaceae; genus Proteiniphilum. Next base: position 1,602 of record CAZYNA010000072.1, read on the forward strand.
TAGTACCCAGCAATGTCCACATTAAGATAGTTGGTTCAGCCAGATATAAAGCCTCTTCTTCAGTATCAGCTGTAAAAACGCTTATCGACATCATGCTTTTAGGTTCATTGTAATATTTAGAAGGCTGGAAGTTATTTCTATAATAATTAAGTACCGGAACAGCCATATCTGCATTAATTTGAGCAGCAAATACAAAACCTAACCCTTTCTCTAAAGCAAAATTTACACCTCCATTGCTAGATCCTAATAAATATATCTCGGGTGTAAGGGATGGGTCGGGACTTGCCATGACAGTCTCAAAAGGGTGTTTCTCCGGGAAATCATGGCCAAAATAATGTAAAAGATCATTTAATTGCTCCGGGAAAGTATCACCTTTCATTATTTCCCATGAACGTCGAAGAGCATAAGCTGTTCTTCCGTCGGTACCGGGTGCCCTTCCTAAACCCAGATCGATTCGTCCAGGATGAAGTGCTTCGAGCATAGAAAATCGTTCGGCCACACTTAAAGAACTATGGTTGGGGAGCATCACTCCACCACTTCCAACACGAATATGTTTTGTATTGGCTGCTACATGAGCAATCATTACCTCGGGAAACATACTCATAAGTGATCCTGTATTGTGATGTTCGGCAAACCAGTATCTGTTATATCCCAGCTCTTCAGCCAGTTGAGCCATTGTTGTTGAATTGTTTAAAACATCGGTAGCACTGCTGTCATTTTCAGTAAAATAGCATAAATCGAGAATGGATAACTTTAGATTTTGCATTATATAGAATTAGTTTAATAAGGTAAACCAATTATTCGTATAGTTTGTTCAATTGTTAAAAAAAATATAGCTATTGGCAAACATGGAATGAAAAATTATTCATAACTTGCAATATATAATCAGACCACTTTTTAATTCAAATTGAAATCCATTTAATATAGAGTGTTTTTTAATAGTTTGTTTGAATAAATAGAATATTATAATAATGAGCAAAGTCATAGAATGTGTGCCAAACTTCAGCGAAGGCAAGGATAGGAGAAAGATTGAAATGTTAGCAGATGTTTTTCGTAATAGAGAAGGTGTAAAGCTGCTAAACTATAGCAGAGACGCAGATCACAACAGATCGGTTATAACAGTTGCAGGTGAACCTCAGGCAATTAAATCAGCTGTGATTGAAGCAACAGGTAAAGCCGTTGAAATCATAGATATGACAAAGCATGTGGGACAGCACCCTCGTATGGGAGCAGTAGATGTAGTTCCTTTTATACCAATAAAAAATATTACAATGGAGGAAACGATTGAGATATCAAAAGAAGTAGCACAAATAGTTTCTGATATCTATAATCTCCCAGTATTTTTGTATGAAAAATCGGCAACAGCAAAACATCGCGAGAATTTAGCAAATGTTAGAAAAGGAGAATTTGAAGGTCTTGCAGATAAAATGAAGTTGTCTGAATGGAAACCCGATTTTGGTCCGACAAAACCACATCCCACTGCGGGTGCTGTAGCCATTAGTGCTCGTAATCCCCTAATTGCATATAACGTAAACTTGGGGACAGATAATGTTGAGATAGCTAAAAATATTGCAAAAAAAATTAGGCACATTGATGGTGGTTTACGATACTGCAAAGCAATGGGGGTTATGCTTAAGGAGAGAGGAATTACGCAAGTATCTATGAATCTTACAGATTTTACGAAAACTTCTATATATCAAGCTCATGAAATGGTGAGAATGGAAGCAAAACGTTATGGAGTATCTGTTGTGGGAGCAGAAATTATAGGACTTGTGCCAATGCAGGCATTAGTAGATTCTGCTGCATACTACCACGGATTAGAGAACTTTTCAACAGATCAGGTGCTTGAAATTAAACTAATAGATTAGAGTATGGACTGGTTAGAGGCATTTGCAGCACTTCTGGGTATAATAAGCGTTTGGTATGCACGTAAGGAAAATATTTTAGTGTTTCCCTTTGGAATAGCCAATGTAGCAATCTACATATATATATGTTTTGTAGCCAGATTATATGCTAATGCAGGAATAAATATAGTTTATCTGGTGTCTAACATATTTGGATGGTATATGTGGTCTAGAACTAATGAAGATAATGAAAAGTTGCATATCGGTACAAACAGTAGAATAGAGAATACTATTACCTGGATTAGCGTAGTTGCAATATACATAATAACTTTTACTATATTGCGATGGGTACATAAATCAGATATCGAATATTTGGACTCTTATTTACCTTGGATAGATTCATTTAACACAGCTTTCTTCTTAATTGCTACAATTCTGATGGCAGTAAAAAGACTTGAAAGCTGGCATTTCTGGATAATTGGCAACATAGTATCAATTCCAATTTTTGCATCAAGAGGATTATATTTTACGAGTATTCAATATACAGTTTTTCTAGTTTTGGCCATACTTGGGTGGAAAGAATGGAAAGAGAAGGTTAGTAAAAACAAATATATCAGTTAAATTATGGAATTACAGGATCTTACGTTAAAGCAATTTCTTGAAGAAACAGGAGCTAGAAAAATACTGCCCAGTGGTGGAAGTTCTGCCGCTCTTAATGCTGCTATGGCAACAGCATTAATTGAAATGGTGGCAAATCTGACAGTAGGTAAAGAAAAATATGAAGATGTAGAAGAACGTATGATTACAATAGCTGATATTATGTCTGAAAACAGAAGATATTTTTTAGATGCTATTGATAGAGATGCAAATACTTTTAATGAAGCTATAAAAGCATTTAAGCTACCAAAGAGTAATGAGCTGGAAAATAAAATAAGAAATGATAAAATTGAGGGAACAATGAAACAAGCCAGCATTGTTCCTATGGAGTTAGCTGAAAGAGCGTACAATTTATTTGATGATATGATTGAAATCATTAAAAATGGTAATATAAGTGCTGTTGCAGATGGAATGGTTGGACTTCTTAACTTAAGAACAGCAATAATTGGCTCACTCATGAATGTTAGAGCAAATATTAAGTTTATAAGCGACGATTCTTTTAAAAAGGCTATGCAAGATAAATGTGAACTTATAGAAAAAAACATAATTGAAAAAGAGGAGAAAACTATAAAATGGATTAAAACAATATTATGAAAACTGAAGACCTGCACTATAAAGCTGACAACAATTTACTATCTTTGTCGGTTTCAAAATCAAATAAAGTTAAAAGTAATTTTAAATGGTAGAAACAGTTAGGAAGTCACTCAGAGAATCTGCAGCAGCAAGATGGACCGCACTATTTATCGTTTCATTTACGATGATGTGCGGTTATTTTTTATCAGATGTAATGTCGCCCTTAGCGGGAATGTTAGAAAGTCAGTTAGGTTGGTCGCGTGCCGACTATGGAACTTATACCAGTTCGTATGGTTGGTTTAACGTATTCCTTCTTATGCTTATATTTGGAGGAATTATCTTAGACAAACTGGGAATTCGTATTACCGGAATTGGAGCTACTGCACTTATGGCCATAGGTACTGCAATTAAGTACTGGGCTATATCAACAATGTCACTTGCTGATCAGACAATATTTGGACTTAATGGTCAGCTCTTTTGGGCATGTATTGGATTTGCAATTTTTGCAGTTGGAGTTGAAGTAACCGGAATCACTGCTTCAAAAATTATTGTACGGTGGTTTAAAGGTAAAGAACTTGCAACTGCAATGGGAATGCAGGTGGCAATGGCCCGTATTGGAACTGCCTTGGCCCTTGGCTTCTCCGTTCCAATAGCAAGGGCAATGGGTATTATCGATGTGTCGCGTCCACTTCTTGTTGCACTTGTTGCACTATGTATTGGTTTTTTAGCATTCATAGTGTATGTTATAATGGATAAAAAACTGGATGATTCTGAAGCAGAAGAGACTTTAGCGGCCACCGATTCGGAAGATGATTTTAAGATTTCAGATATCGGAAAAATATTAAACAACAAAGGATGGTGGTATATAGCTATCTTGTGTGTTTTATTCTATTCAGCTGTTTTTCCATTCCTAAAATATGCTACCGACCTTATGGTTAACAAGTTTGGAGTTGACCAAAATATTGCCGGAATGATACCAATGTTATTACCTTTTGGTAATATACTATTAACGCCATTTTTTGGTGGAATATATGACCGAAAGGGAAAAGGGGCAACCATTATGATTATAGGATCAATAATTTTGATAATTGTACATGCACTATTCTCTGTTAGAGCGTTTGATAACTGGATTTTTGCAATGGTATTAGTTGTATTATTAGGAGTAGCCTTTTCGCTCGTACCTTCTGCAATGTGGCCTTCAGTTCCTAAGATTGTACCTGAAAAAAGATTAGGAACAGCCTATTCTCTAATCTTTTGGGTTCAGAATTGGGGATTAATGGGAGTTCCATTGTTAATAGGGTGGGTGCTTGAAAAATACTGTATCACAGGACAAACTATGCGTGATGGGATGATGGTAAACACATACGACTATACACTGCCAATGATGATATTTACAGTATTTGGAGTTCTGGCACTTATATTTGCGTTTTTATTAAAAGCAGAAGATAAGAAAAAAGGGTATGGCCTAGAATCCCCTAATATTGAAAGGTAGTTTATCTATTTAAACATATCCATATACTCAGAGGGTGTTTCACAGTGTGATTCACCCTCTGTTTATATGATTCCATACTTTAAATAATTCCAGATATTTAATTGCTTATGATAATAATCTATTTTGATTAATTCTCTTTTTATTTGAAGTTTGACTTAACTATATCATAAAGTATTGAGAACTTTACTATTATTATATTTGTTTTTGTTTCAATTAAATGTATACACAAATAGCTCTATTGTAAACTGATATGAATACTGAAAACTATATAAATACAGAAAACGTTAGAGCCTTTTTTTGTCAAAAAAATTACACGCAGTTTGAGTATAATATGTATTTGATATTTTATTAACTATCAGTCATTACGTTACTGAAATTTATAAAAAAAATGAAAATTAAAAATCACAATTTAGGAGAAATAAGAGTTGCCGAAATAATTTCAGATGAAGTGATTCTTAGAAATGTAGACAACGGATTAGACCTTTTGGGTAATCTAAATTATCAAGGATACAATCATATTTTTATTTACAAAAAAAATATAACAACAGATTTCTTTGATCTTAAGACCAAACTAGCGGGTGATATCTTGCAAAAATTTGTGCAGTATCAGATGCCATTAACAATAATTGGTGATTTAAAGGAATATGATAGCAAGAGCTTGAATGATTTTATCTCTGAGAGTAATAAAGGCAACCATGTTAATTTTATGTCATCAATAGATGAAGCATTGATGAACTTGAAAACAAAAAGAGGATAAAAATAGCAAATATTAGTATGCCGCATAAAACATTATCAATAATGACAACATATATATCAATTTTGAGAGGAATAAATGTAAGTGGTAAAAAGCTGGTTAAAATGGATGCGTTAAGTAAGATGTATGAAAGCATTGGATTTAAAAATATTAAAACCTATGTTCAGAGTGGAAATGTTGTTTTTGCGTCAGAAGAGAATGATCTAAAGAAACTTGAGAAAATAATTTCTTCGCAAATTGAAACAGAATTTGGGTTTAATGTTCCGGTGATAGTATTTGATACTAAAACATTAGAGACAATTATTGAGAATAATCCTTTTTCAAAAGATAGTTCTAAGGAGTCTGTATTTATGCATGTAACCTTTTTAGCTGAAAGTCCGAAAGAGTTTGATAAAGAAGTTATAACCAGTAAGAAACAACCTGATGAAGAGATTGCTTTTGCCCAGAATGCTGTCTATCTTTATTGCCCTAACGGATATGCAAGGACTAAGCTCAATAATAATTATATTGAGTCAAAATTGAAAGTAAATGCTACTACCCGAAACTGGAAAACAACGAATGAGCTTCTTAAATTGGCTGTAGAAATAGGAAATAAATGAATAAGTACTTCTAATCAGTTACTTAATTTTTCAGAATAGTGGTAAACGTTGTAAATAGTTAAATTAAATAATTATTCCGCTTTATCTTGTACGTACAAGCTGTTTTGCTTATCTTTGCAAAACAAGGAGTGTTTGAAATGCACGATATGTGTTGCTGTTATAAGATGAAAGAGAATAATAACATACTCAAAAAAAATACGCCTCGTTACAGGCAAGTGTATGATATATTAAAAAGGAAAATTCAACAGGGAGATTTTTTAGTAGGAGATTATCTTCCGTCAGAGAATGATCTTTGTGCAACTTTTAATATTACTCGTACTACTGCTCGCAAAGCACTGGAAGAGCTGCAAAGGGATGGGTTTATTCTAAGGCAGCATGGCAAAGGAAGTCTGGTTCGTGAACGGCGTGAATCATTGGGATTATTAACTGTGAAGGGGTTTTCAGAAGCAGTTAATCAGCAAGTGAAAACAAAGCTGCTGGAGAATCCTCAATACAGAAATTGGAGTTTGAATTTATCGTTTAAGCCTACTGAAAAGGAAAAGGCTGATAAATGTATTTTTTTCTCACGGTTAAGGTATGTGAACAATCATCCTGTTATGATTGAAGATAACTGGTTGTCAGAAGATAGAGTTCCAAATTTCACGGAAAATAAATTTGTAGAAGGCTCCTTCTTTAAAACTTTAAGTCAGAGATATCTAATTGAGATAGTTGGCTCGGAACAAGAGTTACGTGCTTTACCTGCTAATAAAACTATTGCAGGCTTATTGCAATTGGAAGAAAATGCACCTATACTCCATATTACCGTTAAATATTTAACAAGTATTCCTGACTACTATATTTACAGTCAGTTATATTGTAACACAGATAGATATCCTATTGGGAACAATTATTTACTAAAATGATTGAATAATTGCATTTATAATAATCCTTTAGTAGGGATTATTTTTTTAATAATTTTAGCTTGTACGTACAAGATGACAGTAGTCGAAATTAATAATTCATTAAAATAGTTCATTATGAAAATAAGAAAAAAAGCAAAAGAGATGAGTGTAAAAGAATTGGCATCGTTCATTGACCAGTCTGTATTAAAGCCCGAATTTACACAAGAGGAAATAAGAAAATATATACAAGAGGGTATAGATTTTGGATGTAAAACAGTATGTATCAATCCCGCTTCTTTATCCATAGCAAGAGAGCTCTGCAATGGTACCGAGACTAAGATATGTGTAGTTTGTGATTTCCCTTTTGGACTATCAACAACAAGCTCTAAAGTAATGCAAGCAGAAGAGTATTGCAAGGATGGTGATATCTTTGAGCTTGATATAGTTGCAAATTACGGATGGATTAAAAGTGGCTTATGGAAAGAGGTTGAAGATGACATCAGAGCAGTTTGCGACGCTTGCCATAAATACGGAACAGAGGTTAAGGTTATATTTGAGACTGATGCCTTAACGCTTGATGAAATTAAAAAAGCAACGGAAGTGGCAATTAATGCAGGAGCTGATTTTGTAAAGACATCAACCGGCTTTTTTACAGGTGTCAGGAATGAGGGAGCAACGGTTGAGGTTGTTCAGGCTATGATGGATACCGCAAAAGGAAGAACAAAAATTAAAGGATCAGGAGCAATTCGTACGCAGGAGCACTTCTTTGAATTGATTGATATGGGCATCGACCGAATGGGTGTTGGGTATAAATCAACGCCGATAGTGCTGGGTTTGAACGAAAAGAAATGACTCAACTTTATTTTTTCATGTTTAAAATATTGTATATTTACATTCATAAATTCAGTAGTTTACACATCTATGAAACAATCTATTTCTGTAGAAAATATTCTTAAGCAAATTAGTGGTAAGGATATCAAGCTTGGCGACTTGCGAAAGATTGCAAGTGGAGTAAAAAAAGACCACGACTTAGCTTTAGAGCTTTGGGCATCGAATCTATTTCAAGCCCGGCTGTTGGCTATTTTGATTATGGATAAAAAGCAGCTTTCAGATGAAGTAATTGACAATTTAATAAATGATATCACTCAGCATGACGAAAATGAAAAACTTCAATTAACCGATTGGTTAATGGCAAATCAACTTGCTAAAGATAAAAAGACTATAGCTTTGATGGAAAGTTGGGAAGACAGCCAATCATCACTTAAAAGAAGATTGTTTTGGTATTATCAGGCTCGCTTGCGCTGGACAGGACAAACATCACATGCAAATACAGAAGCACTACTTTCCGAGATTGAAAACAAAATTGAAAACGAAGAACCGGAAGTTCAATGGGCTATGAATTTCTTAGCAGGATGGATTGGAATTTATGATAAAAAGTATCGGAAACGATGTATAGCACTCGGAGAACGAACAGGGCTTTATAAAGATGAAGTGGTGGCTAAAAATTGTATACCTAACTACTTGCCAAAATTTATTGAGATTCAAGTTGATAAATTAAACAAGTAAATAGGGTGGATAAAAGTTATTGAAGCTATGCTACAAGATAAAAAACACTATTAAATAAACATGCTATGGGTATAGTTATTATAATTACCGGATTAATCATGGTTGGGATAGGTTTTATTGTTAAAGCTTCACCAAATCTTATAGCTGGTTATAATACTATGCCTGAACACAAAAAGAAAAATGTTAATATAGAAGGGTTATCGATATTTATGCGTAATAGTTTCATAGTTATGGGATTATCAATTATTGCCGGATATTATCTGTTTAAATGGCTTGGATTTATTGCGATTGCTGACTCTATAATAATGATTGTTGTTTTACTGGGTGTAACAATTATGGTGATAAATGCTCGAAGATTTGATCATAATAAGAATAAATCGAAGGGTTTAAAATATAGATACTATGTACTTGGAGGAGTGACAGTCTTTGTTATTTTACTTCTTACTTACGGATATATACCATCTAAGGCAATTATAACTAATGAAACTGTTAGATTTACAGGGATGTACGGATTTGAGGTGAATGTTTCTAATATTGAAAATGTTGAACTTGTGGATGTGATTCCGTCTATTAAAATGAGGAATAATGGGTTTAGTTTTGGGAAGGTAAATAAAGGTTTTTTCAATCTTGATGAGTTTGGTAAGACTCGACTACTTCTTCATTCTAATGAATCGCCTTTCTTGATAATTTCTAATAAAAATGAAGACAAGATAATCATTAACTATAGAGATAGTTTAGAAACAGACAAGATATTTGATGAGATTAAAATATTGATTAATAAATAGATGTGGTGATAAATAGTGTGATGAATTAAAATGGATAATTATATAATAATTTAATTATGCTAAAACAAATTGTACTTGTAGGGTTAGGAGGCGGAATTGGCAGTATATTACGATTTCTGACTTCTATATTAACTGCAAAATATTACTCTAACTCTTTTCCGCTTGCAACGTTTATAGTAAATATTATTGGTTGTTTTCTGATCGGAATTTTAATTGAAATGTTTGGACAAAATGGTCAATCTTATTATAATGATTATCAGATTTTAGTAGAATTAACACTGTTTTTCAAACTATTATAAGAAAAAAGAGGCTGATGTATTAAAACATCGGCCTCTTTTTCAGAGTGTAGCGAGAGGGGGACTTGAACCCCCGACCTCGTGATTATGAATCAC
>CAZYNA010000073.1:0-6574 GCA_964648775.1 uncultured Proteiniphilum sp.
ATATCAGGATAATTCTCATCATATTAAAAGTGAAGCTGAAAGCAAGAAGAGTTCGGATAAATTTAAGCGAAACATAGAAGTTATTGAGAGGAAAATGGATAGTTCACCACTTTTTCAAAATTGGTCTTTCGGCAAACCACACTACACTATAGAACCACATCTGTCAGTTGGTGTTGATGGTAGAGAAAACCATAGTGTGGGTATGCTTTATGCATCTCGTAAGCAATTGAAATTATTAAACATTCAATTGGTTGAAGGTCGTTTATGGGATTCTACTGACGTGGGAACACAGTATAGATTTATTATCAATGAGACTGCTAAAAAGCTGTTTAACATTACTGATATTCACTCAACATATCTACAGCCTGAGCATAGACTATGGCATAGCATTGAATATGATACCAGCACTAATCCTGCATACGAAATTGTTGGTGTAGTTAAGGATTTTAAAACCGGTCATCTTTCAAAACCAATAGTACCTATGATAATTATTTATCAAGACGATAATGAACCGGATGAATATATAATGGCAAAAATAGCGACGTATAATAGAAATGAAGCTATAGAATATATTAAAAATTTAAACCATGATTTATACGGAAATGCAGATTTCACTTACTCTTTTGTTGAGGATGATATTACTGCATTATACGAAGAGGATAAACGAATTAGCCATGTTTACACCATATTCTCTATTATCGCTATTCTCATATCCTGTTTGGGCTTGTTTGCTCTTTCAGTTTTTGATATACGACAGCGTTATCGTGAAATAGCTCTCAGGAAAATCAATGGTGCTACTGCCAAAGATATTATGCAACTTCTGTTGAAAAAGTATATACGCCTGCTTACCGGAGCATTTATTGTTGCTATTCCCCTCTACTTTCTGATAATAAATAAATATTTGGAGAACTTTGCACATAAAACCGCGCTCTCTTGGTGGCTGTTCGCAATCTCTGCAATTACAGTTTCAGCAATCTCACTTTTTACTTTAATTTGGCAAATAAATAAAGCGATAAAAATTAATCCCACAGAAGGATTAAATGATGAATAAAACAATAAAATAAATCAAATAAATAATTACAGTTATGATTAAAACAGAAAATCTTCAGAAAATCTTTCGTACCGATGAGGTAGAAACTCATGCGTTGAACGATGTAAGCATCGAAATAAAAGAGGGTGAATTTGTAGCCGTTATGGGTCCGTCGGGTTGCGGTAAGACTACCCTGCTCAATATCCTTGGATTGCTTGATAACCCCACAGACGGGAAATATTTACTTAATGGTGAAGAAGTTTCAAAATTAAAGGAGAATCAACGCACTAATCTGCGTAAAGGGGTTATTGGATTTGTATTTCAAAGCTTTAATCTTATAGATGAGCTGAATGTGTATGAAAATATCGAGCTTCCACTGCTATATATGAAAATCCCCGCATCGCAACGCAAAGAGCGAGTAAAAGAGGCCATGAATCGTATGGCAATATCGCATCGTGAGAAGCATTTCCCTCAACAGCTTTCAGGTGGTCAGCAACAGAGAGTTGCTATCGCCCGCGCCGTTGTTGCCAATCCTAAGTTGATTCTTGCTGATGAGCCTACTGGTAACCTCGACAGCCGAAATGGCACTGAAGTGATGAACCTTCTTTCCGATCTAAACCGCGAAGGAACTACCATTATAATGGTTACGCACAGCCAGCACGACGCAGGCTATGCCGGACGCACCATTAACCTGTTTGACGGAAAGGTTGTACCGGAAGTGGTGTTGTAAAGGATTTTAAACAAACAATATGTTTTTGCACTATCTGAAAATAGCATGGAGAAATCTCCTGAAATACAAGACACAGAGCGTAATTAGTATTCTGGGACTGGCGATAGGTTTTACTGCTTTCTCGTTCACCCTTTCGTGGATACGCTACGAGAGAGGCTACGACAGCCATAATCCTGATGCTGATAGAATTTACAGGGTATTCGTGAAAGACTCCACGCTAGTAGGTGGAATCAGTCAAAACTCTCCGAATGCATTGGTCGCTTACCTGAAAGAAAATTATCCGGAGATAGAAGCGGCAACTGGCATATACACGTATGAAAAGGACTGGAACGTGAATAATAAAGCGTTTATAGAACAGTCTGATTTCATTCGTTCGGACACCTCTTTCCTCCACGTGTTTTATCCTGAGATTAAGATACCTTTTCCGGAGTTGTTAGATAAAGATTGGTATATTTTGTCGACTAGTACTGCAGGTAGGCTGGGATTAGATGTACAAGATACAGGGCAAAGAATAGATTCTCTAAAAATTAATCTTTTGGATATTGTTCCAGACAAAACTACACACAGCAATGTACCATTTGACGCAATATATATTCCTAAATCCAATCCCAAATATGATAATGCATGGGGATACTGGTCAAATTTAGTTTATATCCGTGTAATGGAGAAAGCTAATATCGAGAGCTTGGAAGAAAAATTGGCAGATATCACGGTAACTCTCGATGAGAGAGGTGAAATGATTCAAAAGTATCCGTGTAAATTGGTTCCTCTCGCGAAAGTACGTATGACTCATCCCGACACGGAAGTGGCTATTCAATACCAGCAGCTACTCCTTTTTGCTTTCGTAACCTTGCTCGTTATCTTTTGTGCCTTTTTTAATTTCCTTATGCTCTTTATCAGCAAGATAAAAATTCGTAGAAGGGCATTGGCATTGCAAAAAGTGAATGGTGCCTCTAATTTTCAACTTGTGTTCTCTCTTTTCCACGAGTTTATCCTGTTAGTTGCAATAGCCTTGTTGGTCGGGTTTGTACTTATGGAGTTGATACATCCCTCATTCGTGAAATTTTCCATGATAGAGGCTCCCAAATCATTCTTTATTGGTGATGCTTTGTTATTTGGCTTACTGTTGATCTTGTTATCGGTACTCCTCGCTTTTCTTCCCGTGAGGTACTTCATGAGGCGGTCAATTCTGGAAAATTTAAACCCGGGAAAATGGCAGAAGAGTAGTATAAAAGACCGCTTCACCCGTTTTACCATAAGCCTTCAGCTAATAATAAGCGTATTGCTTATTTTTTCGACCGTTGTTTTCGTGTACCAGTATAATTATTTGAATAGCGACTATATTGGCTTTAACCGGCATGGTATCAACGTGCTGATAACTCACCCGAATGAATTACCTCTCGACGAGATTAAAAAAGTAGCGGGGGTGGAAGACGCGATACGTTACGGGGGCGATTTTTTACCCAAGAGTAGCAGTAGTCTTATTACTGTTGATTCTGAAGGGAAACGGACACAATTTTTTGGGATCGAAATGTATAGTCCCGAATTCGTCAACTTTTTTGATATTAATATCATCGAAGGGCGCAATATTCACGATGGAGAGACCGGGGTATATTTGATTAACCAGACGGCCGACCGACTATTGATCAGGCGTGATTCTTCCGGCGTGAAAAAGATTAATAGCACGCCCGTGGTGGGAGTAATCGAGGACATGTATATCGATTCGCCCGTTGTACCGGTACTCCCTTCGGTATATGAGTTAATGAGTGAGGAAGAACTTGAACAACGCGGGCAAAGAACGCTTTTTTACGCGTACAAGTACATGGAAGGGGCACGATTTGCTACGGAGAAAGAGATAGAGAGGATAGGAACAGAAGAGGTGGGTAATCATTCGGTGGGTATGTATAACATGGCAGAATTGTATGCGGAATATACTAAATCGGAGCGATACCTGCTGATACTGCTGAGCATCATGACCGGCGTGGCTATATTGATTGCCGTGTTCGGTATCTACTCGATGATCACGCTCTCCTGTAACCAACGACGCAAGGAGATCGCGATTCGCAAGGTGAACGGGGCAAGGGTCGGGGAGATTTTCTCGCTCTTCTTCCGAGAATATCTTGTGGTTACGTTGCTCTCCTGCGTGATCGCTTTTCCGGTAGGGATCTATATCATGCAACGCTGGTTGGAGCAATATACTCGTCGCATATCAATGGAATGGTGGTTGTTTGCAGGGATATTTATATTAATTCTACTTATTGTGCTGGTTAGTATTTTCTCCCGCGTGAACCGGGCTGCAAAAGAGAATCCGGCAAAAGTGGTGAAGTCTGAGTAGTATGACGTAGCCAATGTAACTAATATGGTAATGAAAAATTTGAATAAATGAAAATAACTGTTCGCATATTAAATCAGTTCCGCCTCTACACGGTGGTGAATATCGTGGGCTTGGCATTAAGTCTGGCCTGCATTATTCTTATTGCCCGATACGTTTATCAGGAAAAAACAGTAAATCATTTCGCCACTGATATAAATAGAACTTACATTACATATATTGATTTCCAAAACAGGGATCCACTGGTTGCCGGATTTAAATTTTATATGAACCAACCGGATTATGATGAGTTCATTAGTAGCCCTTCTATAGAAATGTCTTCTGTTTTTTTTGATTTTGAAGATGGAAGGGTTTTTCTTGATGATGACGTTTACATTATAAGCTCTATAGTTGCAGACAGTAATTTTATAAAGATTCTGCCCTACCCTGTTTTAGTCGGTACTGCAGATTTTCGAAATCCAAATGATGCTGTTATAACTCAACAACTTGCCAATAAAATGTTTGGAGATGAGAATCCGGTAGGGAAAACAATTATATATACTCAGGGAGAACCACTGCATATCATTGGAGTTATTGGAGAGCCAAAAACCAAAACATCACTGAAGTTTGATTTATTTGTCAATAATGATTTAAAAGACGATTGGCGACGATCCGGTCACGAGCTAGTATTGCTTAAAGAAGGAGCAAACGTAGAACATATTAATAATATTCATACTGAATTTAAGCATCTGAGGGCATATAATGAGACAGGGAGGTATCAGTTATATCCTTTTAAAGACTTGTATTCTAACCGTTCGTTAACGATATACAGTTATGAGAATCCTGTTTTTATAAGAAGTGACAGTGGAAACTTGCAAATACTTGTATCTGCTGCAATATTTATTCTACTGGTTGGCATTTTCAATTTTATCAATATCTATCAGGTTGTATCAATAAGACGATCAAAGAGTATAGGTGTTAGTATTATACACGGAGCTAAACCGCATCATATATTTAGAGATATCTATCTCGAAAACCTCATTATGGTGGTGACTTCTCTTTTCCTTTGCTGGTGGCTAATTGAATTGATGGAAACATTATTATATAATCATTTAGATTTCGAAGTAAGAGCAAACAAAAGTTTCGATATAATTACTTCTGCATTAGCACTGATGCTCATACCCATTCTCACAACTATATTTCCTTTCATAAGAGTAATAACTTCAACATCCTTAAATTCAATAAAATCTATAAACGGGACAGGTGCTTCAATGCTTCCGCGCAAAATGTTTCTCTTTTTACAGTATCTTATTACTTTTGGACTCCTCACTATTTCTATGTTCTTCATTAAACAAATCAGATATATGATTAATGCTGATTTAGGCTATAACACTGAAAATGTGATGATGTGTACTCTTATGAGTATGCAAATTATAGATTATAGCTCTACTGAAGCAATGCAAAACTATGCCAGAACATTAGAAAGTAATATGCAGCTTATTGAACAAAAAATGAATGAAACAACTTTGTTTACCAACTGGACTCTAGGCAGAGCTCCTTACAAAACTGAGGCAATATACCCGGTAAGTGTTGATGGTAAAGAGGATTATCAGACAGTTAGTCTGGAGTTTTCCGATCATCAATATATGAACCTACTTGGATTTCAACTTCTTGAAGGTCGCTTATGGGACTCAACTGATGTGTTCGAACAATACAAATGTATTGTTAATGAGTCTGTAATACGAATGTTTAACATTGAGGATATAAACTCTGTTCGATTACAGTTTAATACAAGATTATGGTATAGTTCGCAATCCAGTTTGGATATGAGCATTAATCCATCGTACGAGATTGTTGTTGTAGTTGAAGATTTTAATACCGGTCATCTTTCAAAATCAACTCTTCCTTTGGTATTTGTATATAATGAGAGACCTAATCCTTACAGTTTTTTGATGGGACGCTTTTTGCCTGGAAAAGAAAAAGAGGCTGCCGAATATCTAAAAGAGCTTCATAAAGAAATAAATGGCAATGCAGAGTTTCATTATAGTTTGCTTGACGATAATATTGCAAATCTTTATGAGGATGACAGGAAAGTAAGCAATATTTATATCACAATTTCTTTGTTATCGATTATTATATCATGTTTGGGACTGTTTGCTTTGTCATTGTTCGACATTCAGCAACGCAGAAAAGAGATTGCCTTAAGAAAAATTAATGGTGCAACAAAAAAAGATTTAGTGCATCTTCTGTTAAAAAAATATGGAGGAATGTTGATTTCATCTTTTCTAATATCTATTCCATTGTCATATTTCATATTATATAGATATCTGTAGGGTTTTGCGTATAAGGCATCTATCTCTTGGTGGTTATTTGCAATATCGGGAATTATTGTAGCAGGTGTATCTCTTTTGACACTTATATGGCAAGTAAATAAAGCAATAATGATTAATCCAATAGAAGCAATAAAATCAGAATAATTAATTTATCTTTATCAACTTAAAAT
>CAZYNA010000073.1:6674-10930 GCA_964648775.1 uncultured Proteiniphilum sp.
ATGATTAAGTCTGGCAAAATTGAAGGAGCGGAGAGCAATAGATATAAAATGTTGTACGATTCGGCATTAGTTGAAAGAATGGATATGACCAGATGGTATGAGCTGAAGGGCGATTCGCTGTTGCGGTTTATAAAAGATGAGAAACAGCTTACTGATTCGCTTGAAAAGGTGGTGTTTGAAAAGAGGAATTCTTCAGATCCTTATCTGCCGGATTTCGGGAGAATGATCTATCTGGATAATCAGTTTATGCGTATTTATTATATTCTTACAGGACAGAGCATTGGGCTAATTAGTGAGGAACAGGCAGACTCATTTATGACTGAAGTAGCTGATAAGAACATATTAGATGATTTGTTTAATGATGATTATTTGATTTCTGAGTCGTTTAAGGTTTGGTTTTTGAGTCAATATTTTGCAAATTTTATTAAAGAGGATGTACAAAACGATTCAACATTAAAGGATACAAGAGAATACCGACTGGAAAAAGTGAACAACACTTTCGATGGCAAAATAAGAGACTTGATGTTATACAAACAACTTGAAACTCTTATGGCAATAAATATTCTCTCATTGGAACAACTTGAGGAGAATAAGTCCCTTTTTGATAAATACCTTGCTGAAATTAACAATCCGGAATATCAGCAGGCTTTACAAAAGATGTTTAATGAAAAAGAGGCTTTGTTAAATAAAACTCAGATTGGCAATGAAGCCCCTAACTTCACACTAAATAATGAAAAAGGAGAACCATATTCGCTTACGGACTTTAGGGGTAAGGTGGTCTATCTTGATCTCTGGGCAAGTTGGTGCGGCCCGTGCAGACAGCAGGTTCCGGCGCTAAAAGAGCTTCATGAGAAATATAAAGATTCTGATGAATTTATGATTGTTGGTGTTGCTGTTCACGACAAGCCCAACGAGTGGAAAAAGGCTCTTGAGGAAGATAAGCCTGAATGGTTGCAGTTAATTGACGAAAATGGTGATGTTGCCCGCACATATGAAGCGAACTTTATTCCACGATATATCTTAATTGATAAGAACGGAAATATAGCTGATTTAAACGCCCCAAGTCCAAGTAACATTGAAGAACTGGAAAACAAAATTACCGAAGCAATGAGTAATTAAGTGTTATTTTAGTCTTTTCTTTACCACAGCCGGATTTCCTGCAACCATGCAGTCGGGGGGCACATTACGTGTAACAACACTTCCTGCTGCAACAATGCTTCTATCGCCAATCTTAACACCGGGAAGCAGTGTAACATTGCCGCCAAGCCAGCAATCCTCACCAATCTCGATTGGATATGCGTACTCTTTCTCTTCTCGTCTGCTGATATGATTCATGGGATGATTGGGTGTATTAAACTGGCAATTTGGTCCGATGAGTGTGTGCTTACCAATTATCACATGCCCTCCTCCAACGCAAACAGAATTATAGTTAATAAATACATTCTCAGCTATAATAAAATTACTGCCATGGTCGCAATGTATTGGCGGACAAATTTTACTTGATTTTGGTAATCCGGGAATTAACTCTTCAATTACTTCTCTATAATTATCGTCAAAAATAGTCATAGTCTGCAACTTAGCACACAACTTCATAGATTTTTTGAAACTCACCTGTATCTCCGGATCTGAGAAGTCTGCCAACTCACTACTACGCATTTTTTCAAATTCTGATTTCATCTAAAAAACATCTTTATCTAAAAAACTCCTGCCTTTTTACTTTTCTATATTATCAAGTATAATTACCACACCCTTATGATAACGGATTTGGTGGTGGTATAACTTGATTTCCACCCGATTTTATCCTTATTTCAGGCAGCGGAATAAACTCTTTATTATCGTTTGGAGGAAGTATAATTCTCCCGGCCTGCCAGTCGGCTTTAGCCTGCTCAATTCTTTCACGACGCGAAGAGACAAAGTTCCACCATATATATCGGTCACCCAGCGGCTCACCTCCCAATAATAAGAGGGTTGTATCCTGAAGTGCAGTAATTGTGGGATTTTCAGTTATAGAAAAAACAATCATCTGCCCCATTTTATAAACTATATTGTCAATCTCAAGCTTCCCTTTTGCAATATAAACTGAGCGCTCGGAATGACCTGTAGGAAGTGCCATTTTTGCTCCAATATCGAGATTAACATGCAGATAAAACATTGGTGAGTGAGTAGTAACCTTACTCGATAAGCCGTATGCATCGCCTGCAATCAGTCGCATCCATATCCCCTTATCTGTATATGTTGAAAGTTGTTCGGGCTGATAGTTCTCAAAGGTAGGATCGGTCTCTTCATCCTTCTCGGGGAGAGCAACCCATGTTTGTATCATCTCAAGTGATGTTTTTGAAAGCAGCTCAGGATCTTCGAACCTTTCGGAGTGAGATATACCCTTCCCTGCAGTCATCCAGTTAACTTCACCCGGACGAATGGTTTGTTCAACACCCAGACTGTCACGGTGTGTAACCTGCCCTCCAAACAGATAAGTAACGGTTGAGAGTCCGATATGAGGGTGTGGAAGCACATCCATTGAAGCAACTTCCTGTGGTGCCATAGTAACTGGACCTGCATGATCAAGAAAGATAAAGGGGCCCACCATCCGCCGACGTCGGAATGGCAGTATTCGTCTGACCTCTAATGTATCGCTAATCGCAGCTGTTCGCGCATCTATAATAATTTCCGGCATATCTTAAATAATTGAAGTTGTTAAACAACTCACAAGATATGCAATTTTATAGAAACTTACGTTTCCCTTCCCTGATATTTCTTATTAATTCATATCCCCACAGAGCAAGCGCAGTAAGTTCTATAAATCCTGAGAATCCAATAAGATTGAACGCACCTGGGTTGAAATCGGTAATTATTTGTGTTGTAATTCTCCACGTATTGCCAAGGTTGAGAAGTATGAACACAACCCACAGGGAGTTGGTTTTTCTAATATCGAGACCGGAGAATCCCGGTACTACTTTACTAGACACACCTACAATCATCATCATTATAAAGCCGACCGTAAGTACATGACGATAAGCTCCAAAATAGGCGTGAGAGAATGGATTGTCGCCACCCGTCATAGGTAGATATATTTTGAACATATAGTATGGCCCGAATGCAAGCAAAATCATCGCTATTATGAACCAGAAGTATGCAATTCTGATAAACTTCAGGCTACGGTCTTTTCTTTCTGATGGTATTTTATTATATAATCTGAATTGGATAGGTGTACCTATTGCAGCAATCAGAAGGATGATATATGAGATTCCATTTGCTGCATGCCACCAATGAACACCGGTTGTCATCCCCTAAGTGAAAGAGATAACACCAAACAGTATTGCGCCGTTTACACCCCATAACAGAAATCTTCTCCAACCACGAGAGGGTTCACGAAATCCATAAGCGTGCGGTAGGATATGTAGAGAAACACCAAGTATCATCACTACCCCTATCCCAAGTGTTTGGATATCACGATATGGAATATTGAATGCTTTTACATTGAAAAGGAATGCATCATGGTTAGGGGCTGCTTCGAACAACCAAAAGATTACAGGGTTTAATATAGCGGCCACAAGAAACCAGCCAAGAGCTGAGTAAAGAAAACCGTTGTTGTTCCCTTTTATGGTTGCATTACGAAGTGTGTTAATTATTATTACTGCAAATATTGATACTGCAATTAGCTGAAGGATTCCGGCAACAATACCCAATATAAGATATGGTGAGGAGGGTGCAATTATATGAGCAAAAGCCTGCACCAGTATACCCACAACCATCATTGGCAGTGTTGAATAAGCTAATCGGGGTTTCCACAATTCCGTACCTTTAAACATAGGGAAAGCTCTATATGCAAATCCCATTATAAACAGACCAGCGAACCCAAATACCATGGCGTGACCATGAGCCAGAACCCATGAATAGTCGATTCCGTGAAAACTCTCTTCCAATCCAATAAGTATAAGATTAATTGCTCCCCACATGCATCCTAATGTAAAAATTGTTGTTAATGCAGTGATAAAGAAAGGGCGGTAGATATTCTTGCTTAACATCTAAATAAAATTTTTGCTGTGATTATTATTCAGCAAATATATAAATATTATTTATTCTGCATAGATTAAAGATATAAAAATATTCAACAATTAAAAGTTGTTGTAAATACAAAATAATAGCATATCTTTGTAATGAAATTTTGGTTTTATTCACTTCAAATGGCTTCGAAGTGAATGATGAAAAGGGAATCAGGTGAAAATCCTGAACAGACCCGCTGCTGTAAGCTCCGC
>CAZYNA010000074.1:0-10742 GCA_964648775.1 uncultured Proteiniphilum sp.
GCAACGGTTTTCTTTCTTCCCTTGCGAGTACGTGCATTATTCTTAGTACTTTGTCCGCGTACGGGTAAACCAATACGATGGCGGATACCACGGTAGCAACCAATATCCATCAGTCGTTTAATATTTAACTGTACTTCTGAGCGAAGGTCTCCCTCTACTTTGAATTCTGCTGAAATAATTTCACGAATTCGGGCAGCCTGGTCATCAGTCCAATCCTTTACTTTGATATCTCTATCAACTTCTGCTTTTTCTAAAATGGTGTTAGCTGAACTGCGACCGATACCATAAATATATGTGAGAGCAATTTCTCCTCTCTTATTCTGCGGCAGATCGACACCAACAATTCTTATTGCCATATATATACTTTATTTATTATTTACAATGATATAAAAATTATCCCTGACGTTGTTTAAACTTAGGGTTCTTTTTGTTGATAATATATAAACGGCCCTTTCTCCTTACAATTTTACAATCGGCCGTACGTTTTTTTAAAGATGCTCTTACTTTCATTTCTTTATATTATTTCTTGCTTGTAATTTATCACTTCTGATTTACTTGTATCTAAATGAAATTCTTCCTTTCGAAAGATCATAGGGCGACATTTCCACTCTTACTTTATCACCGGGAAGAATACGTATATAATGCATTCTCATTTTTCCGGAAATATGAGCGGTGATTTCATGCCCGTTTTCCAATTCAACACGAAACATTGCATTTGATAATGCTTCAATTATTGTTCCGTCCTGCTCTATTGATGCTTGTTTAGCCATCTCTCTGCTTTTTAGTTTTTAGTTTCCTTTATAAATTCAAATGTTGAAAGAATATCGGCTTTACCATTACGAATAGCTACAGTATGTTCGAAATGCGCTGATGGCTTATGATCTTTTGTTCTCACAGTCCATCCGTCTTTTTCAAAAACTACTTTCTTGCCACCCATATTAATCATAGGCTCAATAGCAATGCACATACCGTTTGCTATAACAGGTCCCGTACCACGTCTTCCATAGTTTGGCACCTCTGGCGCTTCGTGCATTTGTCTGCCGATACCATGTCCTACCAGTTCTCTTACTACAGAATACCCTTTGCTTTCACAATAATTCTGTATAGTAGAACCAATATCCCCAATTCTGTTACCCTCCTTTGCCTGTTCGATGCCTTTGTAAAGAGCCTCTTTTGTTACTTGAAGAAGCATTCTAATCTTCTCATCAACATCACCTACACAAAATGTATAGGCAGAGTCACCACAAAAACCTCTTTTCTTAGTGCCACAGTCAATCGAAATTACATCACCTTCTATTAAAGGAGTGTTATTTGGAATACCGTGAACTACATGATCATTTACGGAAGTACAAATTGAGTTGGGAAATCCACCATATCCTAAAAAAGTAGGAATAGCCCCATGATCTCTAATAAACTCTTCAGCAATCTTATCAAGTTGAAGCGTTGTAACACCGGGTTTAATATGGTTAGACAACTCTCCGAGAGTCATACCCACCAAACGGTTAGCTTCACGCATGAATTCAATTTCTTCATCAGTTTTCAATATAATCATTTTGCTATCCATTATTCAAAAAACTTTAATAAGCAGCTATTGATCCTGAGCGTCCTTTAATCTTTGCTCCTGATTTCAGGAAACCATCATAGTGGCGCATCAATAAATGACTTTCAATTTGCTGCAGTGTATCTAAAACTACACCAACAAGAATCAGTAGCGACGTACCTCCAAAAAACTGGGCAAACTGTGTGTTTATCCCCATCAATCCCGCAAATGCCGGTAAAATAGCGACAATTGCAAGGAATATCGAACCCGGCAATGTAATTCTGGACATAATTGTATCAATATACTCAGCCGTTCTTTTACCAGGTTTAACTCCCGGAATAAATCCGTTATTACGTTTCAAATCTTCTGCCATCTGCATAGGGTTAACCGTAATTGCAGTATAGAAGTAGGTGAATGCAATAATAATGAGAGCAAACAATAGATTATACCAAAAACTGGTGAAATCCATTAATGATGCCCAAAAACCACCACCATCTCTTACAGAAAACTGTGCAATTGTGATAGGAATAAACATAATTGCTTGTGCAAAAATGATTGGCATCACGTTGGCTGCATTCACTTTTAGAGGGATATATTGCCTTACACCTCCATACTGTTTATTACCTACAATACGTTTTGCATATTGAACAGGCACTTTTCTTACACCCTGTACCAACATTATTGCTGCTGCTGTAACAGCTACAAGGAACAAAAGTTCAAGTAACAAAAGAATAAGACCTCCCGGAGCATTAACCAATCGGTCGAATTCAGCAACTAATGCGTGTGGCAAACGAGCTATAATACCAATAAGAATGATAAACGAGATTCCGTTACCAATACCTTTATCTGTAATACGTTCTCCTAACCAAAGAACAAACATACTTCCTCCTGCCAAAATTATGGTTGAAGGTAATACCCAGTCCCAGAATCCACCCGGAATAGCAGCACCTACAGCACCATAAAGGTAAGCAGGTCCCTGAACAAGTAGAATTGCAACAGTAAGATAGCGTGTGTATTGATTAATCTTAGTACGTCCACTCTCTCCTTCTCGTTGCATTTTCTGGAATGCAGGAATAGCAATTCCCAATAACTGCATCACAATTGAAGCAGAAATATATGGCATAATTCCCAATGCAAAAATAGATGCATTAGAGAAAGCACCTCCGGAAAACATATCAAGTAAACTCAATAGACCGGAGCTAGCACTAGATTGCAAGGCAACAAGTGCTTCCGGATTAATGCCAGGTAATACTACAAATGAACCGAACCGATATATGGCAATAAATCCAATGGTTATAAGGATTCTTTTTCGAAGATCCTCAATTTTCCAAATATTTTTTAGTGTTTGTACAAATCCCATTTTATCAGAGTTTTACGGCTGTTCCACCTGTAGCGGCAATTGCTTCTTCGGCTGACTTTGAGAAGGCGTGAGCCTCAACCTCAAGTTTAGCTGTCAATGTACCTCTCCCTAATATTTTCACTAAGTGTTTTTTGCTAATCAAACCAGCATCTTTCAGTAGTTCAAGATCAATCTTAGTTACCTTTCTGGCATCAGCCAACTCTTGAAGAGTTTCTAAATTGATTGCTTTATACTCTACTCTTTTCAATGATTTGAAGCCAAACTTAGGAACACGACGCTGCAATGGCATTTGGCCACCTTCGAAACCAATCTTCTTAGAATAGCCGGATCTTGATTTTTGTCCTTTATGACCTCTAGTAGAAGTTCCTCCTCTACCCGATCCTTCGCCACGACCAATTCTCTTACGTGATTTAGTGGCACCTGCAGCCGGTTTTAAATTCGATAAACTCATTTTATATATATCTTTTTTAACCGTTTATAAATTAATCTATCACAGTTACCAAATGGTTAACCTTATTTATAAGACCTCTGATTACCGGAGTATCTTTATGTTCAACCACCTGATTCATTTTGGTCAGCCCCAAAGCATCTAACGTTCTCTTCTGATCTTTAGGAGCACCAATTCTACTCTTTGTTTGTTTTACTTTTACTGTACTCATTTCAGAATTTTTTATCCGTTAAACACTTTTTCCATACTAACTCCTCTATTTTGAGCAACCATAAATGGGTCTCTTAGTTCAGTTAGTGCTTCAATAGTAGCTTTAACCAGGTTATGAGGATTTGATGAACCTTTCGACTTTGCAAGTACGTCGGTTACGCCAACACTCTCCAACACAGCACGCATAGCACCTCCTGCTTTAACTCCCGTTCCTGTAACAGCCGGTTTGATAAATACTTCAGCACCACCAAAACGAGCAGTTTGCTGATGAGGAATTGTACCTTTATATATAGGAACTTTTATAAGATTCTTTTTTGCAGCTTCCATACCTTTTGCAATTGCAGTGGTAACTTCACCTGCTTTACCTAATCCCCAGCCTACAATGCCATCCTCGTTTCCTAC
The DNA here is from genome assembly GCA_964648775.1 of uncultured Proteiniphilum sp. GTDB lineage: Bacteria > Bacteroidota > Bacteroidia > Bacteroidales > Dysgonomonadaceae > Proteiniphilum. The sequence continues at coordinate 3,961 of CAZYNA010000074.1, forward strand.
AACAACCATAGCAGCAAATGTAAATGTACGTCCTCCTTTGGTTACTTTTGTAGTACGATTAATAGCCACTAAGCGGTCTTTTAACTCTACATCGTTTGTAGCTTGTACTTTATTAATTACTTTAGCCATAATCGTTAAAATTTTAATCCTCCTTTACGAGCGGCATCAGCCAGTTCTTTAATACGTCCGTGATAAAGATAGCCATTTCTGTCAAAAGCAACAGTCTCAACTCCGGCTTCCTTTGCATTCTGTGCAATAAGTTCACCAACTTTTGCAGCAATCTCTTTTTTAGGGAGCTTATCTTCCACTTTCAAAGAAGATGCTGAAGCAAGAGTTTTGCCGGTAGTATCATCAATCACCTGAGCATATATCTGCTTATTGCTTCTGAAGACTGTAAGTCGTGGTCTCTCTGTAGTTCCGTGTACTTTACCGCGAACACGTTTTTTTATTTTATATCTTCTTTCGCTTTTTGTTATCATTGTGTTTCAGTTTAAATAAAATTATTTAGCTGCAGTTTTTCCGGACTTACGACGTACTTGCTCACCAACGAAACGCACACCTTTTCCTTTGTAAGGTTCTGGTTTACGGAATGAGCGTATCTTTGCACATACCTGTCCCAATAATTGCTTATCGCAAGACTCAAGAATAATGAGCGGATTCTTGTTCCTCTCCATCTTTGTCTCAATATTTATCTCTTTTGGTAACTCCATCAAGATATTGTGAGTGAAACCCAGTGATAGTTCCAATAACTGTCCATTGTTAGATACACGGTATCCAACACCTACCAGCTCCAATTCTTTGCGGAATCCTTCCGAAACACCAATAACCATATTGTTCAATAAAGAACGATACAGACCGTGCATTGCACGATTTTCTTTCGAATCATTTGGCCTGCTAATGGTAAGTTCACCATCTTTAAGCTCTATAACCATGTCATCTGAGACCTTCTGAGTCAACACACCCTTAGGGCCTTTAACAGTAACAGTATTATCTTTCCCAACATTAGCGTTAACGCCACTGGGTATTGTAATGGGTAATTTTCCTATTCTAGACATATTACTATCTCCTCCAAATTAATAAACGTAACATAAAACTTCTCCACCCACTTTCTGTTCGCGAGCTTCTTTATCAGTCATAACTCCATTTGAAGTAGATAATATTGCTATACCTAACCCGTTTAGTATGCGTGGAAGATCTTTATGACCTACATACTGACGTAAACCCGGTGTTGAGATACGTCCAAGCTTCTTTATAGCATTCACTTTATTAACTGGGTCATACTTCAAAGCAATCATGATAGTACCTTGAGGGCCATCATCAACAAACTTGTAGTTAAGTATGTAACCTTTTTCATAAAGGATCTTTGTAATATCCTTTTTTAAATTCGATGCGGGAATCTCAACTACACGATGCTTTGCAAGTATAGCGTTTCGTATCCGCGTTAAATAATCTGCTATTGGATCTGTCATATTTTTAAAAATTTAAATTGATCCCGGCTGTCGGGACAATATTTAATAATTTACCAACTTGCTTTTTTTACACCCGGTATTAAACCTTTTGATGCCATTTCGCGAAATTGGATACGTGATAAGCCAAACTGGCGCATATATCCTTTCGGGCGACCGGTTATTTTACAACGATTGTGCAAACGTACCGGAGAGGCATTCTTTGGTATCGACTGAAGTGCTTCATAGTTACCCTCAGCTAAATATTTAGCTCTTTTTTCTGCATAGCGGGCAACCATTTTTGCTCTCTTCACCTCACGGGCTTTCATTGATTCTTTTGCCATTATCTATTGATTTTTATTTTCAGTTATAAACGGTAAACCAAACTCTCTGAGAAGTGCATAACCTTCTTCATCAGTACTTGCACTTGTAACAAAAGTAATGTTCATACCCTGAATTCTGGGAACATTATCAATATTAATCTCAGGGAAGATAATTTGCTCTTCTATTCCTAAGGTATAATTTCCTCTTCCATCAAGTTTAGCACCAATACCTTTAAAGTCTCTAATACGGGGCAACGCCACACGTACTAGCCTCTCAAGGAATTCATACATTTTATCGTTACGAAGAGTAACTCTTACACCAATCGGCATCTTCTTACGAAGTTTAAAGTTAGAAATATCCTTTTTGGAAATTGTCTGAACTGCCTTCTGGCCTGTTATTGCTGTTAACTCATTAATTGCAGTTTCAATAATTTTTTTATCTGCAACAGCAGCACCAAGTCCTTGGTTAATAACGATTTTTTCAAGTTTAGGAGCCTGCATTACAGATTTGTAGTCAAACTCTTTTACTAAAGCAGGAACGATACGCTCTTTATAATCCTTTTTCAGACCAACTTCATATGTAGCTATAGTTTCACTCATTTGATATCCTCCCCTGATCTTTTAGCGTAACGTACACTCTTACCTTTATTATCTAATTTGCGCCCAACGCGAGTTGGCTTACCTGTTTTTGGATCAACCGGATTAAGGTTTGAAATATGAACAGATGCCTCTTTTTTCTCGATTCCTCCATTTGGATTCTGAGCGTTTGGCTTTGTATGCTTTGATATCACGTTTACATCTTCAACAATTGCACGGTTCTGTTTTACAAGAACTTCAAGCACTCGACCGGTCTTGCCCTTATCTTCACCAGCATTAACGTAAACTGTATCGCCTTTTTTTATATGTAATTTCTTCATTGCCTGTGGTTGCTTTATATATTATAATACTTCAGGAGCTAATGAAACAATCTTCATATTCGTACTACGAAGTTCACGGGCAACAGGACCAAAAATACGGCTTCCTCTCAACTCACCTGCATTGTTCAAAAGAACACAAGCGTTGTCGTCAAAACGTATATACGATCCATCGTTACGACGTATCTCCTTTTTAGTACGCACTATGATTGCTTTAGATATTGCACCTTTTTTAATATCACTCGCAGGGATTGCGCTCTTTACAGAAACAACAATAATATCCCCAACAGACGCATAGCGTCTTCCTGTTCCACCAAGTACACTGATACAGAGAACCTCCCTCGCACCACTGTTGTCGGTAACTGTTAATCTTGATTCTTTCTGTATCATTTTATTTAGCTCTTTCCATTATTTCAACCACTCTCCATCTCTTTGTTTTGCTCAAAGGACGTGTTTCCATTATACGTACTGTATCACCGATATTACAGTCGTTTTTCTCATCATGGGCGTGAAATTTTTTCGTTCTGTTAACGAATTTCCCATATATAGGGTGTTTCTCTTTCCATTTTACAGCAACTGTAACGGATTTATCCATTTTATTGCTGAAAACGACCCCGATTTTTTCTTTCCTTAAATTTCTCGTTTCCATTATCTGTGTTATTGATCTTTTTTCAACTCTCTTGCACGCAGTTCTGTATTGATGCGGGCAATCGTTCTGCGTTTCTCTTTAATAGAGCCTGAATTATCAAGAGGTGTGATGCTGTGATTGATACGCAGTAGATTTAGCTCTACTTTCTCAGCCTCCAGTCTCTCTGTTAAATCCTTATCGAGCAGTTCTCTTATTTCCTGATTTTTCATCACTCTTTACGATTTTTTATTATAATCATAATCTCTTCTTACAACGAATTTTGTTGTCACTGGAAGCTTCTGTGCCGCTAAACGCAGCGCTTCTTGTGCAACTTCGTATGATACTCCTTCTATTTCAAAAAGAATTCTACCTGGAGTAACCGGTGCAACAAATCCCTCGGGATTACCCTTACCCTTACCCATACGTACTTCAGCAGGCTTTTTAGTGATAGGCTTATCGGGGAAAATACGTACCCAAACCTGTCCCTGACGCTGCATATAGCGAGTAACCGCGATACGTGCAGCTTCAATCTGATTTCCGGTAATCCATTTAGATTGCAACGATTTGATACCAAAGGATCCGAATGCCAGCTCATTGCCTCTTCCGGCATAGCCTTTCATACGGCCTTTTTGCTGTCTCCTGAACTTTGTTTTTTTTGGTTGTAACATATTCTCTCCTGTTAATCGTTTTTATTATTTCTTCTACCACCACGTCTGCCGCCTCTGCCCCCTCTGCCATTATCCTGGCGACCGCTGCGACCGCTATGCGGACGGCTGTCTTTAGTAGTTGTAAACGAAGGAGCAAGATCTTTCTTGCCATAAATCTCTCCGCGACAGATCCATACTTTAATACCAATCAATCCTACTTTGGTTAAAGCTTCACCAAGTGCATAGTCGATATCGGCTCTGAATGTATGCAAAGGAGTTCTTCCTTCTTTATACATTTCTGTACGCGCCATCTCAGCACCATTCAATCTTCCTGAAACCTGAATTTTAATTCCTTCAGCTCCCATTCTCATTGTTGAAGCAATCGCCATTTTAACAGCACGACGGTATGCTATTTTACCTTCAATCTGACGAGCAACATTATTTGCAACAATCACCGCGTCAAGTTCAGGTTTTTTAATCTCAAATATATTTATCTGTATATCTTTATCAGTAAGCTTCATAAGCTCCTCTTTAAGCTTATCCACTTCCTGTCCGCCCTTACCAATAATGATTCCCGGGCGAGCAGTACAAATGGTAATTGTTACCAGTTTCAATGTCCTTTCAATGACAATGCGCGATACACTAGCTTTAGCAAGACGGGCATTCAAATAGGTTCTTATCTTGTTATCTTCCAACAAAATATCACCATAATCATTTCCGCCATACCAGTTAGAGTCCCATCCTTTGACGATCCCCAAACGATTTGCTATCGGATTTACTTTTTGTCCCATCTTATTTAGTTTTGTTCTTGTTCTTTATTAATAGTATCAACCACAATTGTTACGTGATTTGAACGTTTACGAATTCTATGTCCTCGACCCTGAGGAGCCGGGCGTAGTCTTTTTAGCATACTACCCTCATCCACAGAAATTATCTTAATATACAATTCTCCTGTTTCAGCTTTACGCTCATTTTTCTGTTCCCAGTTTGAAATGGCTGAAAGCAACAATTTTTCAACTCTTGCAGCTGCTTCCTTATTTGAAAACTTTAAAACGCCTAAAGCTTTGAACACCTCCATACCACGTACCATATCTGCAACATAGCGCATTTTTCGCGGTGAAGTCGGAACATTCCTCAACTTAGCCAAAGAAACCTCTTTTCTGGCCTCTTTTCTTTGTTCAGCTGATATTCTTTTTCTAGCACTCATCTCTTATTCAGTTTACTTTATTTCTTTCTGTTGCCTGCGTGACCGCGGAACGTACGTGTAATTGCAAATTCGCCCAGTTTGTGACCAACCATATTCTCTGTAATATAAACAGGAATAAATTTATTTCCGTTATGTACAGCAATAGTGTGACCAACAAAATCCGGTGATATCATAGAAGCTCGCGCCCATGTTTTGACAACGGTTTTCTTTCCGCTATCATTCATTGCGTTAACCTTCTTTTCAAGTTTCAGGTTGATATATGGACCTTTTTTTAATGATCTGCTCATAGTTTTTTTAATTAATCAGATTACTTCTTCTTTCTTCTTTCTACAATGTATTTAGAAGAATGTTTTTTAGGAGCTCTTGTTTTCAAGCCCTTCGAATATAAGCCTGTGGCTGATCTTGGGTGACCGCCCGATGCACGACCTTCACCACCACCCATTGGGTGATCAACAGGGTTCTTAACAACCCCACGAGTTCGTGGACGACGACCAAGCCAACGTGATCTACCTGCTTTACCTGATTGTTCCAAAGCATGATCCGAATTACCAACACTACCGATAGTAGCTTTGCATGCAGACAAAATTTTACGAACTTCACCAGAAGGCATTTTTATAATAGCGTATTTCTCTTCACGAGAAACCAGCTGTGCAAATGTTCCGGCAGAGCGTGCCATCTTAGCACCTTGTCCCGGGCGTAACTCAATATTGTGAATTACTGTTCCTATTGGAATATTAGACAAAGGGAGTGCATTTCCAACTTCAGGAGCAGCTGTTTGCCCCGACATCACTGTAGTACCAACTTTTAGACCATTTGGTGCAAGGATGTACGCTTTTGCGCCATCCACATAGTATAACAAAGCGATTCTAGCCGAGCGGTTAGGATCGTATTCTATACTTTTCACAACAGCCGGGATACCATCTTTTGTTCTCTTGAAATCGATAAATCTAAAGCGCTTTTTGTGTCCGCCGCCTACATTCTTCGTAGTCATTTTACCACGATTGTTGCGACCACCTGTTGCACTCTTACCAACAACAAGAGATTTCTCCGGTTCACTTGCAGTGATATTATCAAATGAACCGATAATCTTGTGTCTTTGCCCCGGTGAAGTGGGCTTTAATTTACGTATTGCCATTTCTTTTAAATATTGCTAAATAAATCGATTGTTTCACCTTTTCTCAAGGTTACAATTGCTTTCTTGTATGATGAAGTGCGACCAGTTACAACACCAGACTTGGTGTAGCGACTTCTTTCCTTTCCATCATATTTCATTGTGTTAACTCGCTCAACATGTACTTTATAAAGCGTTTCAACAGCTTTCTTGATCTCCACTTTACTAGCAGAAGGCACTACGATAAAACCATAACGGTTCTCAAACTTGTCAGTTACCGCAGTTTGCTTTTCAGTGAATATGGGTTTTACTATAACACTCATTTTTTATCTCCTTTTGCTTTAAAGAGGTTATCAATTACAGCCACAGAAGACTCTGTAATCACAAGATTCGAACAATCCATGATTTTGTAAGTGTTTAAATCTGAAGCTGTTATAACATTAACTCTGCCTAAATTTCGAGCCGACAAATATACGTTTTTATTTTGACTCGGCAAAACGAAAAGTA
>CAZYNA010000075.1:0-6426 GCA_964648775.1 uncultured Proteiniphilum sp.
GCATAGTTATAAAGATATATCATATGCTGAATTGGCTGATTACCATGTGCATACTGACCCATATTCATAATCTGCATCTCTCTGATCTCATGTATCGGAAAACCATAATAGCTATCATCAAAAACAGGTGGCATAACAAATACTGAGTCGAGCATATTTACAAACTCTTTATTTCCACCCATTAAGTCGATAAGCCCCTGTGTATCGTGGAAAACCGACCAGGTATAGTGCCAGCTGTTACCCTCGGTAAAGGCATCTCCCCATTTAGTCGGACTAAACGGACTCTGGAATGTTCCATCTTCATTTCTACCTCTCATAAGTTTATGCTCAGGCGAATAAAGATTTTTATAATTCTGACTCCTCTTTGCAAATCTGTCAATCTCCTCCTGAGGTCTGTTTAGCTCCTTAGCAAGCTTATATATTGTCCAGTCGGCATAAGCATACTCAAGTGTACGAGCTGCATTCTCGTTAATACCAACATCGTATGGAACATACCCAAGACTATTATAATATTCATGACCCAATCTACCTGTCGATGACACTCTTGGGTGCACATTCTCTGTTCCGTGAAGCATACCTTCATACAAAGTCTCGATATCATAGCCGCGAAGTCCTTTTAAATAAGCATCTGCAACTACAGAAGCAGAGTTGTTTCCAATCATAATACCTCTGTGCCCCGGACTTGCCCACTCTGGCAGAAATCCACTTTCTTTGTATGTATTTACCAAACCTTCCTGAATCTTCACGTTTTCTGAAGGGTATACTAAGTTCAGGAATGGAAACAGTGCACGGAATGTATCCCAGAAACCGGTATCAGTATACATATATCCGGGCAATACCTCTCCGTTGTACGGACTGTAATGCACTACATTTCCATCGCCATCTATCTCAAAAAATCTGCGCGGAAATAGTACGGTTCTGTAAAAAGTAGAATAGAATGTACGTTTCTGATCAAGGTTTCCACCTTCAACCTCAACTTTCCCCAAAACTTCATTCCATGAATCACGACCCTCTTTCTTTACCAAATCAAAGTCTTTTTCTGTAACCTCTTTAAGATTTATCCAGGCCTGCTCATAGCTTATAAATGATGAAGAAACCTTGGCAATCACCTCTTCACCCCTAACAGTGTTAAACCCAACAAATGCACCTGTATGATTAGCTTCAGCAGTAGTTCCGCCCAAATTAATATCACCATCAACAACAACATGGCTCTCTTTAAATGGCTTATCAAAAACAACTACAAAATAGTTCCTGAAGTTCTTTGGAACTCCACCACTGTTTCGTGTTGTATATCCAATAATAGCATTCTTTTCAGGCAATATTTCAACAGCAGAACCTCTGTCGAAAGCATCAACCAAAACATATGCACTATCAGAGTCCGGAAAAGTAAAACGGAATATTGCTGCTCTCTCCGTTGGAGTAAGTTCAGTAGTAATATCATAATCTGCAAGATATGCACTGTAATAGTAAGGTGTTGCAACCTCCGCCTTGTGCGAGTACCAGCTGGCTCTCTCCTCCTGATCAAATCTCATCTTACCAACCATAGGGAAAATAGAGAACTGACCATAATCATTCATCCATGGACTCGGTTGATGAGTTTGCTTAAACCCGTTCAACTTATTGTCGGTATATGCATACTGCCAACCGTCGCCTATCTTTCTTGTCTGCGGAGTCCAGAAATTCATGCCCCACGGACGAGCAACTGCAGGGTATGTGTTACCGTTAGACAGAGCAAATTCCGATTGGGTACCCATTAGTATATTAACATAGTCTACAGGATCTTTGAATGTACGGGCACTAACCTGCCCAACCATAGTTATTGTCACAAACAGTAGTGTAACTACTTTAAATAATCTCCTCATTTTTTGTTTTCTATTATATACTATTAATTAAATCTATTTTACCTTTCGACTCAAGCTCTACAATCAACTCACCAAAAAGAGTATTTACCCATGCAAACCAGCTTCTGGTAAAGTTCGACGGATCATCTTTGTGAAACGACTCATGCATAAAACCTGTTTCAGCATCCGTATCGCGCAACATTCTCAGACAATCTCTTATCTCATCGTCGTTCGTACTGGTTTGCGCTTTCATAATTATACTCATTGGCCAAATCATGTCGTAACCAATGTGCGGACCACCAATACCTTCACCAGCCGTGCCTTTAAAGAAATATGGATTATCTTTACTCCAAACCAGATTTCTGGTATTCTGATAAATCTTATCATTCACATCAATAGCGTCAAGATATGGCAATGCAATCAAACTCGGTATATTGGCATCATCCATAATATATTTGTTACCAAAACCATCAACTTCAAATGCAAATACTTTTCCATGATTTGGATGATTAAGAACTGCATATTTCATTATTGCCTCTTCAACCTCATTTGCCAGATCAGTACTCCCGGCAGCCAAATCCGAATCATTAGTTACTTTGTTTGCAATCTCAGCAACCTGCTTTAAAGAAGTAACTGCAAAGAAATTGGAAGGAATCAGAAACTGGAAAGTAGTAGCGTCATCAGACGGGCGGAAAGATGAAACAATCAGTCCCACAGGATTAACCGGATTACCCCATCCGTCATTATTCAAAGTATCAAGCTGTCGCTCAGTCTTTCTCTGAAACTTATACGGTCCGTTACCCTCTTTTCTCTGCTGCTCTTTAAAAGTCTTAATAACCAAATTCATAGCCTTTGTCCAGCTATCATCAAAAACCGAAGTATCACCAGTAATCTTCCAATAGTTATAAGCTAAACGAATAGGATAAGCCAGCGAGTCGATCTCCCATTTACGCTCATGAATTCTTGGGTTCATTTCAGTCAGGTCGCTCTGCCATGGCCCTTCCGGTCTGTCTTCATTATAGAAAGCATTTGCATAAGGATCAACAATTATACAGTCGGTTTGCCTGTTTATCAACCCTGCAATCATCTGCTTCAGCTTACTGTCTGATTTTGCAAGCGGAAGATATGGCCACACCTGCGCCGATGAGTCCCTCAGCCACATAGCATCAATATCACCTGTAATCACAAAAGTATCAGGTCTGCCGTTCTTCATACTAAAAGTTACAGTAGTATCTAAAGTATTTGGAAAACAGTTCTCAAACATCCATGCCAGTTTTGGATCTTTTATTTTAGCTTTAACTCTTGAAATTGTTTTTTCTACCGCCTCAGAAGTAAAATTTCTGTCCTTCAGTGCAGGACGGTTAGTAGTATATTTTCCACCCTGTGCTACTCCGCTCAGCGATGAAGCAGTTTGCGATGAAATACTTGAAGGATTCATCGCAAAAGCGGTCAACCCCAATGCAGTTTTTTTAATAAAGTTTCTACGTGTTGTCATATTAATTATTTTCTGTCTGTCCTGTTTTAAAATTTATTGGGAATCGTTTTCTGAATGCATCTTTAAAACTAATGAGAGTCTCTGTCCTTGCTAACCCAAGCGGCTGAAGTTCAGAATGTATAATTCTCAGCAAATCCTTATTATTCTTTGCAAACACTTTAATCAGCAGATCATACTGCCCCGTTGTATAATAACATTCAACCACTTCAGGAATCTTTTTCAGCTCATCAACCACATAATCAAAAGTTGAGGGCGATGTAAGGAAAACACCTATATAAGCACAAGTCTCGTAGCCCAGCTTCTCAGCATCAACAATAAATTCCGAGCCCTTCAGAATGCCAAGATTAGTAAGCTTCTGCACTCTCTGATGAATTGCTGCACCCGACACGTTGCATGCACGTGCAACTTCAAGAAAAGGAACCCGTGCATTGTCAACAATCATTCTGATAATCTTTTCGTCTAATTCGTCTAATTCGTGATGTACCATTTGTCAAATTTATTAGTCTTCAAGTAAATGAATCACAAGACCCGAACGCAATTTAGGTTCAAACCATGTTGTTTTTGGAGGCATAATATTGCCTGTATCGGCAATATCCATAAGCTGCTTCATTGATACCGGATACAACGCTATTGCCAGCGCCATTTCGCCACTGTCTACCCTGTTTTTCAATTCTTCCAATCCACGAATTCCACCAACAAAATCAACTCTCTTATCGCTTCTGAGGTCTTTTATACCTAATATCTCATCAAGTATAATCTTAGATGTTATAGTTACATCAAGCTGTTCAATCGGATCGTTCTCATCAAACGTGCCCGGCTTTGCAGTAACACTAAACGAGCGTCCATCCAGATAAATAGAGAAGTTGTGCAGATTCTTTGGTCTCATAATTTCGGAGCCTGTGGGTTCCACAACAAAATTTCTTTCCAGCTTCTTTATAAACTCTTCAGGAGTCAATCCATTCAGGTCGGTTACCACCCTGTTGTAATCAATAATCGTAAGCTGACTATCCGGAAAGCAGACTGCCATAAAATAATTATACTCCTCATCACCGGTGTGACCGGGGTTATTCCTCGACTTCTCCTCACCAACAAGTGCTGCAGCAGCCGACCGGTGGTGTCCGTCAGCAATGTACAATGCCGGTATTGACGAGAACACCTCAGTTATACGCAAAATATCCTCATCATTGTCAATAAGCCAGAAGTGATGACCAACACCATCAACAGAAACAAAGTCATATTCAGGTTCACCCTCCTTTACTTTATCTACAATCTTATTGATTTCACTATTATCGGGATACGAAAAGAAAACAGGCTCTACATTCGCATCTGTAATACGCACATGCTTCATGCGGTCTTCTTCTTTATCGCGACGGGTAAGCTCATGCTTTTTAATCTTACCTGTCATATAATCATCTACATTAGCTCCCAATACTAAGCCGTATTGTGTTTTATTGTTCATGGTCTGGGCATAAAGGTAGTACAGTTCTTTTTCATCCTGAACCAACCAACCTTTTTCACGAAACATCCTAAAGTTATCAGAAGCCTTATCATAAACATCAGCATCATGTTCATCTTTTCCGGCAGGAAAATCTATCTCCGGTTTTATTATGCGGTAAAGTGATTTTTCATTTCCCTTAGCCTCTTCGCGTGCCTCCTCAGAATTTAACACGTCATAAGGTCTGGATGCTACCTGTTTTACTATCTCTCTTGGCGGACGTACGCCCTTAAAAGGTTTTACTTTCATAGGAAGTTAAAGTTTATAATTTGTTTCTTTTCATCACAAATATAGCTCTTTTATTAATAACTCTCGTATATTTGCTATCACAAACAATCAATTTTTACTTATGATACAAATTCATGAAAGCAAACTGACAGAAGCTGCCGAAAAGGGGATGGATGAATTTCTGAAAGTATTCACAAATGCGTACCTCGAAGAGCTGGGCGGCGATATAACTTCCGAAAATATCGATAAGCTAAACGGTTATCAGCACACACTGCTTGCGTTACGGTTTTTCACCGAAGAGGTAAATGAGGGCGGATTCGTACAAATGATTCAAAACGGATATGGAGGGTATGTACTTGATAATCCAACAGCCAGGTCTCTGAAGGAAATGGGTGCAAAAGGGTTTTCGAAGCTTCTGTACAAAGCAAAAGACATATATGAAAAACACCGCATGGAGCTGGAAAGAGAAACCACCGAAGAGGAATTTATGGCAATGTATGAGCAGTATGAGCAGTTTGATGATCTGGAAGAGAAGTTCTTCTACATGGAAGAGGAGGAACTGGCTATTATAGCTCAGTATGTTGATGAAAACATCGAAGATTTTGCTGAAATAGTGCAATAGTAAACGAAACGGGGGTGAAACCTTCTACCGATTCCACCCCCGCTAAAATTTACTTTATTATCTATGCCTATTTCTTCTCAACAGTAAGTACTCCTTTATCAATACCACCTGAGAGATCTACTGTAAATACATATGTAGCCCCGGTTTCAAGTACTTCGCCCTGCACTATCCCAAGGTTACCATTATCACGGCCATTTGATCCGTTACCAACAAATATCAGATCACTTTCGCTGGTAAGAGTTGCACTGCCAAACTCACCTCCCCAATCCTTTTGATGGAAGAATTTGAAGTTTATCTCGTTGGCATTCACTGTCTCACCCGCTACCAGTGTCATCTGATACTTTTTATTTCCCACCGGAGCCATGCACAGAGCGCCGGATGGATTCCAGCCTACATGATTGTCGGTATATGAAGGTTTACCAACCTGATCACCGATAATCCATATCGCACCTGTTCCATCAGCCTGAAGAGAAGCTACATCATTACCGGCCATAGCCTCAACCTTAAGGTATTTCAGAACAAGATTTGCCGTTACTCTGTATTTGCCGCTTATTGGTACAAACGACAGCGCATCGCCGTCAGCAGCGAAGTAATCGGGGTCAATCCACCAATCGGTTAAACCAACCAATGTCACCTCTTCTCCTTGCGTCATATCAATATCAATCCGATAATTATCTTTATCGATCATATTCATTTTCTGATCATTAAGCAACAATTCAAAGAATGGTCCGGTTTCAAAAGTTCT
>CAZYNA010000075.1:6526-7750 GCA_964648775.1 uncultured Proteiniphilum sp.
TCAAATGGCAACAGATCACCAAAATGCACATTTGCAAACTGATCCTCTATCTGCATAGTTGGATTTCCTTCCTGCTTCGGCTCCAGCACTTCATCAGAGCAAGACATCATCACAAAAAACAGTATTAATGCAGATAAGCAATACTTTATTTTTATTGTATTCATAATTGTAAATTTATTTTTTCCAACGATAAGAAATAACCGATTTAGCCGGCACCTCATAAGCAAAATGATTCGATCCATCGTCGAGGGTAACAACCTTATTACCTGAAGTGCTGTTCAACAACACAACTGCATAAGTTCCGTCTGTATTCTCAAATGCAGAATAGTAGAAACCTGACTCCGAAAAACCTGAAGTACCAATACGTACTGCTCCCGGTTTTACTACGGCCGACATATGTCCAACTATGTAATAGTGCGAATTACGGGTAATTGATGTGAAGTTCGACGGATCAATATCCACCGCACCATAACAAGTCTGACAGCCTCCATCACGATTAGGACCCCTGTCGGTATCAAGCATAAGATTCCAGACTATAACCCCTTTACACCAGTTGTTTACCGTTCCGAGAGCAACTTCCCTCATATCATCAATAAGTCGTGTTTCTAAATTGCGACCGTCATTCCATGTTCCTATAGAGGTTTCTGTAAATACCAGTTCCTTATCAGGACGTGAGTTATGAATAATATTAAGTTCCTCTTTATTACCTCCATAATTATGATAAGCAGCACCGGCAACATACTTCGCAGCAGTCTCATCCTCATAAATTTTTAGAGGATACTGACCCTGATCATGATTCTCAGCCTTATTACTATCATAGTTATAATTATGATCGAATACATAAATCTTAGTATTTAATCCGGCAGCCTCAATTTTTGGTCCCAGTGCACTCTTTATAAAATCGCGCTGTTCTTGCCATGTCATATATAACGATGCAGAATTACCACGATTAAGAGGCTCATTCTGAGGAGTTACAGAGTATATTTTAATCCCCTGTGCCTCAAAAGCATTAATCCACTTCACAAAATACTCTGCGTAATCATTATAATAAGCAGGATTGAGCTGTCCGCTCGTCCATGAGTCGAATGGCTGCAAGTCCGTAAGATTATTAACCTTCATCCATTTCGGAGGTGTCCAGGGCGAACCCATTATCTTAATGTCAGGGTTAATTGCAAGAATTTCTTTAAGTATAGGAATCACATAATCAGTCTCTTCCATAGTGAG
>CAZYNA010000075.1:7850-10710 GCA_964648775.1 uncultured Proteiniphilum sp.
TGCTGCTGAAGTCCACCTGTTGTTTTTTGAAATCCTGCGAACGGGTATTTGTTGTTACATACATTGTAACATCACCTCTTTGCGGCACTTCAGGCTCAGGAGTCACATTTCCGTTATCATCACCCGCAGGATCGCCGCAAAAGGTAAACCCGCATAGTAACATTATAAGTAGTGTTATCATCTTTATATTGAATATTAACTTCATTTTATTTTTACTTTATATTCTACTTCAAATTCAGAGTGATACTTTCTCAATATTCACCGTATTATCGTTCAGATTAATGGTAAAACGGTAGTTAGCCGACTCAATAACAGGATCTTCTTCACCGTTTGGTATTGTCCAGTCGTTGTCACCCTTAATAATCTGTTCACCGGTAAATGTGAAAGCACCCGCTTTCTTTTCATTTCCCCAGCCTGTATTCTCAAACGGCTTAAAACCTGCATAGTGGTCATTTTCTCCCGGAGTATAGAATGTTCCCTGATAGATACCGGGTTCAATCTGCCTGATCAATACATACTTAAGCACATGGTCAAAGCCCCAGTCGGTATGAGTTCTTCCTTTACCCGGATATACAGAAGCTATCTGAGCCGATGTAACATTTGTCGGGTAACCAAGCCCCCATCCGCAAGCCAGCAGATAGTCGGGGAACGAAGGGTTATCCACACCCACAAAAATATTCTTTCTTACAGGATTATAGTATATGGTATATTCTCCTGTATTACCCAAAAACTCTACTCTGTTTTCTGCAGTTCTTGCAAAGAAATCAGGGTTGTAAATATTTTGTGCATCTGCAAGTTCACCAAATAGTGAGTAAGACTTACCATTCTCAAGCTCTCGTTTAAGAATTCTCAGCGACTCTCCTCCAACATCTGCATTACCAAACACACCCAGCGCAAGATCATCTTCACCGAGCCGACTTCCTGTTACCTGAACAGTGAAGCTAAGCAGGTCTAATACCAATGTTTTAGTATAATCTGATGATGCAGCAAAAGCGAAAAACGACTCCCCCGACTCATTAATGAGTCCGAGTTTTCCTCCCACATTTCCGTAAACATCACCTGTATAGTCTATCGTATTGTCAGAATTAAGCTTCTCTGCAATTTTAAAGCTGATTGAAGGGTCTAATGTCAGATTCTCCGCACCGAAGCGATCGGTACCTGTAGCCTGTGGTTCCAATACGACTACCGAACCATTGTCGGTTACAAGATAAAGAGTGGCGTATGACGGGCGATTACCGGTTAAGCCTGTCACCTGACCCGTTGCTGTTCCTTTCAACACATTCCTTGCAGTCAGGTTTACAACAACATTTGCATTATTAGCCTGATTCTGTAGTAACGGAACATAAATTGAATGGCTTACATCCTGTGATTCACCACCAATTGGTATCTCTCCTGTTGTAACTACTTTATCGTTTGCAACAATCTCATACGAAAGAAGTGACAGGTTGGTAAGCGGATCACTGACCCTCGCTGTCAGAGTTACAGAGTCACCGAAAGTGAAACTCGACGGATTAATGGCTGCCGACTCAATCACGGGAACGGACTCTTTTCGGGGACCGTATTCTTCATCATTACATGAAATCAGTAACAACGAAATTATCCCTGTAAATAAAAATATTATATGTTTCAGGTTCATATTCATCTCATTTTTTGTCATTGAAATTATCATTTTTCAATTTGATTATTAATAACCCGGATTCTGAACCAGATTAGGATTCTGATCAATAACATCCTGAGGTATAGGCAGAACATAAGATAGCCTTGTATATGGCATTGCCTGTGCAGGGCGACCCTCATCTTTGTCGAATACCGCATTCATCACCTCTTCCACCAACTCAAGTCGCACAAGATCAAACCAACGTTCGCCTTCAAGTGCAAGCTCAAGACGGCGCTCTTTAAGATATGCCTTCATTATCGACTCCCTACTTGCTGATGCAGATGACGACAAATCCGACAATCCTGCTCTCCTTCTTGTTTGATTTATAATCTGTGCTGCAGAGCTGTAATCACCCTTACCAATCAGAGCCTCAGCCTTTAGCAAAAGAATATCTGCGTAGCGCAATTTAATGATACTGTTATAAGCACTGCGTGTTTTATACATAAATGCATAATTATTTGCAGGATAGTATATACTCCAGTCGCATTCATAAAATACAACTGTCTGCTCATAACGCTTATCACCCTGTTCACTGTTAAACGTTCTTATTAAGTCGCGCGATGGTGTAATCCATTTCGACCAGGTAAAGTAGAAGGTCCAGTCATCAAGTGGTCTTCCAAACATCCATGTGACCCAGTTTGCATTTCCGGGAAAATACTGAGCTTCAAAAATACTCTCTTTACTGTTACGCAACTTTGCTTCAGTAGCTTTATTAGTCAGCGAAGGCTGAGAGTTCGGATCAGTAAGCACAACATCAAAAAGGTCGCTGTAATTATCCTCCAGACTGAAACCATCAGCAGCCAGTTCATCTGCATACATAATAACCTTATCGTAGTCGCGCAACGGACTCTCTGCATACACTTTTGCCAGCAATGCACGTGCAACAGATTTTGAGAACTGAGTCTTATCACTTATATTATTATTAGGAGCATACTGCAACCCCTCAAGCAAATCCTCTTCAATCTGCTGATATATAGTAAGCACATCAGTTTGTGGAGGGAAATATGCAGGATATACCTCTTCAATTGTTTCTGCAGAGATATCACCCGCAACAGTCGTCACAAGCGGCACATTTCCCCATATACGAACCATATCAAAATATATCATGGCTCTAAGAATTTTTGCCTCAGCCTTAAACTGTCTCCTTTCAGCATCAGTGAGAGTATTATCATTTACACTATCAACAAACACAATCATCTTGTT
>CAZYNA010000076.1:0-3350 GCA_964648775.1 uncultured Proteiniphilum sp.
TCATTAGGGTTTACTTTATTATTGAGTTCAGTAACTCTTTTTCTTACATCGGGAGTTAATTCTTTATTCTCTAATGATTCTTCTAATAATTCTTTAAGTTCTATAGGTTCCATTGCATAGGCAAAATAGCCATCGCGAATGCGAAAGGAGAGATAAAATGGATCAAACTCCCAGCCACCCAGGTAGTCGTTTATGATACGGACATACTGAGCATCTTGTGTTTTCTTGTCAACTAAAATCAGCCTGGTCGATTGAATATCATTATCCGGATTTACATTCATTTTAATAGTCTTTATAGATACGAGGAAATGAAATGGTAATTCCATGTACCTATATACTAACTCTCCTGCTTTTATTGGTGCGTTTAATGTGAAAATAGGATTTACTGTATTGGCTCCTATATCGTAATGATAAAGGGTGTCTTGTTCCTCTTGAAAGAATTCTGCCAATTGAAAATCGTAAGCAGAAGTATTACTGAATGAATATATTTCATTACTATAATCAGGGAAAACAGCATATTGTGCGGCAGGAATAAATTGCAGTAATTTTCCATCTAAATCCTGTGTCCAACAAACCATTTCTTGCTCGTCCCTAAAAGGCAAATTGAGAACCGTAACTGTTTTGCGTTCGTTGTCAACATAACAATTTCCCTTAGGTAACATAGTTACTAACGGAATGCATTCGTTTTCTAAAAATCTTCCTTTTAAATCATAAGTAAGAATCTTCTTAGCATTGAATGAGGTAATATAAACACGTTTATTGTTTTCGTCTATTTGACTATGATATAGGGCTCTATACTCTCCCGGACCTTGACCCTTTGCACCAATATCACCAATAAATCTTCCTTTCTTATCAAATAATTTATAGGGAAATTGCCCATATGGTTGACAGCCTATATAGTTTTCCGTAACATAAATGACGCCTATTTTACTGAATGCTTCATCTTTGTTTTCCAATTGAATAATTTCCAAAGATTCAATTAAATTCGAAATAGGTAATTCTATCTCAGCTTTCACCTCACTCATACTTACAGAGAAGAACGTTGTTTCTTCTTTGTATTCAGTATCCTTTTTATTCGTACACGAGAATAGGATAATTAAACTAAGCAATACTATACAATATTTCTTTTTTGAGTTTTCCATAATTAAAAATTTATACATTTGTTATACTCATCTTCAAGGAATTTCTCCAAACCATCGTCTATGGCATTCCGGGAACTTCCATGTCATGAGCAATATTTATTACCTCCGGGTGAATACTTATTGCCATCCCAATTAGCATTGTAATTGCTATCGGCAGATGTTGTCGGATGTAATGGAGCCGATCATGTTTCTCACAAAATTGTATCGAAGTGTTATCATCTTCTGAAATGTTTAGTATTAAACCCATGATTACGCAAATGGTCATTGTCGGGTTCATCCTCTAAGATTGGTTATATATTTCTTATATTTATATAAGCGATATATAAGGAACCTATAAGCGATCATAGGAGATGGTTCAGAGATGAGATGGATTTACCTGCTCTCAGATGCCTTGAGAAATAATTTAGAATTAATGACAGATTATGCTTTCGGAAGACTGCTCGGCGGAGTTTAATTTAATAGCTGAGCAATCTTACCACTTATCTGCATAAGTGATATTTCGTAAAGCTTGGTGTTGTATTGAGCGGTTAGGAGTCGCTGTTCGGCTTCGAGAAGGCTGTTTTGAGCTTCGCGTAGCTCGAGCCCTGAGAGGTCGCCAATTCTGTATCGCTCCATAGCTATTTCATAGTTGATTACAGCATTTTCAAGGCTTTCTATCTCCAGGCTGGTTAGTTCGATATTGTTTTGATATGCCATCCACATGTTAGCAAAATCGCTCTCAATTGCCAGTTTATCCCGTTCGAGTTCAAGCTCTCTGTTTAAAATTGAGATTTGCTGGTTTTTTTGCTCACGTTTGCGGTTGAAACCGTCGAATATGGTGTAGCCTAAGGTTAGACCTGCACTTGGTCCCCATGTTCGTTGCCTGCTGAAGTTGCCACTGTTATAATCGAAATGGGTAAACCCATAACCTGCGTTCAACCTTAGGTAAGGGTAATTTCTGCTTCTAAGATTTTTAAGTTCAAGCTCACTCAGGGTTAGATTACTTTCGCTTAGCTGCAAAAAAGTGTTTTGAGCCATTGTTGAACTGAGAAGATCCTCCTTTTGAAGTGATATGTTGAGATTAATTGTTGAGTCTGAAGCAAGAAACAGTGTTTCTACATCAATTCCCATTAGTTCGTTAAGGCGGATACGTGAGCGGTTCAGAATCTCGTACTGCTGTATCAGAAGAGAGCTGTCGGCATTAAAATCCACTCTCGCTTGTTGGAGATCGAGGCGTGACAAAGAACCCACCTGATATCGTGCTTCAACAATGCGCAGTCGCTCTTTCGACAACGAAACTGCATACTGAAGATTACCAAGTCGGATTTGCTGATGCACATAGTTATAATATTCGGCCGTAATGCCTGCTATCAGATTTTCCATCTCGAGTTGAGTATATAATTCGCCAACAGATTGTAGTTCTTTTAATCGCTGGTAATTTGTCTGAACCCTGAAGCCTTCAAATATACTCCAGTTTAGGTTTACCCCCGCATCAAAAGTTTGAGTGTTTGAGTTTCTTCCTTCAACCACATCGCCACCATCGGCAGGAAACTGGTCGGAGTTGCTGCTCCTTATATTGTAGCCGGAGCTGACACCTAAGTCGGGGAGGAAGCCTGCATTACCGAGTGTTACATTATTTTTGAATATAACCTCTTCGTTGCGAGTGATCTGAAGATCAAAATTATTCTCAAGACCAATCAGAAGGCATTCATTCAGATCAATCAGTTTTACATTGTGCTCATCACCCTCATCGGCAATTGCCTTTAATGTGATTGAATGATCGGCCACGCCATGTTGTTTGCGGATGGTCTCTTGTGTCTGAGCCTGTATGCTTTGGAAACATAGTGCCAAAACCAGTATTGAGAATATATTTTTTATCATCAAATCTTTAGTTATTTGTCTCATTTCATCTCATTCAAAATTCCTGTAAGCAGTGATTCTTAACATCCAAAAGCGGTTGTTATTAGTTTAATCAAACTCAATTTTTGTTTGTTGGTCATTCTTCCCGTTCTTTTTTGCAAGAGCAGCTTTTCTGTCGGTTGACAAGTAAATATACATTGCGGGGATGAGGTATAGCGTTAGCAATGTTGAGATTAACAGACCGCCAATTACAGCTGTTCCCATAGCAATACGTCCGTTAGCACCTTCGCCGGTTGCAAGAGCAAGTGGCAATAGCCCCAGAACGGTAGAAATGCTTGTCATAAGAATTGGTCGCAGCCTCAGAATTGA
>CAZYNA010000076.1:3450-10640 GCA_964648775.1 uncultured Proteiniphilum sp.
GCCCCAGAACGGTAGAAATGCTTGTCATAAGAATTGGTCGCAGCCTCAGAATTGACGCCTCAATAATTGCATTATACTTATCTAATCCGGCATTCTGACGTTGATTGGCAAACTCCACAATGAGAATACCATTCTTAGTAACCAGACCTATGAGCATGATAATACCTATCTGACTGTAAATATTAAGTGTTATATCGAATAGCCACATAAACAACAGAGCTCCGAATACTGCAAGAGGAACGGTGAACATAATTACAAACGGGTCTTTGAAGCTCTCAAACTGCGCTGCCATAACAAGGAATATGAGCAGAATGGCTAATCCGAACGCAAACAGAAGGCTCGAAGAGCTTTCGCGGAAGTTTCTCGACTCACCCTCCAGAGCAGTTCTGAACGTATCATCAAGCACATCAGCCGCTATACGGTCCATTTCCTCTAATCCCTCGCCAAGCGAATAACCCGAAGCCAGAGCAGCAGTCATAGTTGCAGAGTTGAAACGGTTGTAACGATAAAGCTGGGGTGGGGCTACCGACTCCTCAAGTCGCACCAGGTTATCCATCTGAATCATCTGCCCAACATTATTTTTTATATAGATAGTTCTCAGGTCTACAGGTGTATTTCGTTGCTGTCGGTTTATTTCGCCAAGTATCTGATACTGTTTGCCGTTCATATAGAAATAGCCCATCCTCTGACCGCTGAGTGCGTATTGCAAAGTTTGTCCGATATCGCGGGTGCTGACTCCAAGCATCGCTGCTTTATCCCTGTCGATATTAATCCTTGTCTCCGGTTTAGTGAATTTAAGATCCACATCAGCCATTTGGAAATAGGGACTTGCATGCATCCTATCGAGAAATGGAGGAATAAATTCCTGCAGTTTTTCGATATTGGGAGCCTGAAGCACATATTGTATGGGCATGCTGGCACGGCGGCCGCCGAAGGTGGATTGCTGTTGAACGAATGCTCTGGCTGCATTTTGAT
This sequence comes from uncultured Proteiniphilum sp., assembly GCA_964648775.1. Taxonomy (GTDB): domain Bacteria; phylum Bacteroidota; class Bacteroidia; order Bacteroidales; family Dysgonomonadaceae; genus Proteiniphilum. The sequence goes on from CAZYNA010000076.1 coordinate 4,426, forward strand.
CTCTCACGGCAGCAGAAAGCTCATCTGCAATCTCCATTTGCGAACGTTCACGATCACGCATGTCGGGCAGAATGATTCTTACCATTCCAAAACCACCTCTTGTCATTGTTATATTTGATTCCCTCTCATATGCAACCGAGTCTGCTATATCAGCAATTACATCGGTGTAGTCTCTTATGAACTCGAACGTTGCGCCTTCGGGTGCTGAGCTTCTTATGGTGATTTGCGATCTGTCTTCAAGTGGTGCCATCTCTTCGGGGATAGCGTTCCAGAGCACTGCAATTAATATTGCTGAGACTATTATAAGCGGGAATGCAAGCCATTTCTTGTTTAGAAATGAACGGAGTGTATTGTTGTAGAATCTGTTCATTCCATCGAAAAACACTTCCGTTTTTTCATATAGCTTACTCTTTTTACTTTCCCTTTTAAGCATTTTTGAAGAGAGCATAGGCACGAAAGAGAGTGCAACAAAAGTAGATATAATTACAGCCCCCGAAATAACGATACTAAACTCCCTGAATAATCGTCCCGTCATCCCTTCAAGAAAAACAATAGGGAAGAAAATGGCAACCAGTGTTATTGTGGTTGAAACAACCGCAAAGAAAATCTCCTTAGAGCCTACAATGGAGGCCTCTTCGGGGTCCATCCCATCTTCAACTTTCTGATATATATTCTCTGTTACCACGATGGCATCATCCACAACGAGACCCACCGCCAGCACGAGTGCAAGCATCGATAAAACATTGATGGAGAACCCGGCAAGGAACATCACAAAGAATATTCCGATAAGAGAAATGGGGATAACCAGAGCAGGGATAAGTGTTACACGCCAGTTTCTGAGGAACGAGAATATAATAAACACAACCAGTGCGAAGGCAATCATTACAGTTTTTTCTACCTCGCTGATTGAAGCCCTGATAAACATTGTGTTGTCGAAAGCTACATCAAGTGTAACATCTTCGGGAAGGTCTTTTTGCATCTGCTCCATACGCAACCTTACCTCGTCGGCAATATTTATATGATTTGCTCCCGGTTGAGGTATGATAACCGTACTAACCATTGGGATTCCGTTTCGACGAAGGATACTCTGTCGATTAGCCGCATCAAGTTCAGCATACCCTACGTCCTTAAATCTAACAATTCGGAAATCATCTTCAATAAGAATTAAATTATTGAAGTCTTCGGGAGTTTCCATAAGCCCCATAGTGCGTATCGACTGCTCGATCTGATCTCCCTCAATGCTACCCGCTGGAAGCTCAATATTTTCCCTGTCGAGTGCATTTTTGACATCCATGGGGGTAATATTATACGACGCCATTTTAATGGGATCGAGCCACAAGCGCATAGCGTAACGGTATTCGCCCCAAATTTCTACAGCACTAACGTTGGAGATAGTCTGGAGTCGCTCTTTAACAGTTAGATCTGCAATTTCAGAAAGTTCGAGCAACGAGCGAATCGGACTCTGTACGGTAATCTGCATTATCGGGTCGGAGTCGGCATCAGCCTTAGAAACGGTTGGAGGGTCGGCATCACGGGGGAGGTATCTCTGCGCAACCGAAACCTTATCCCTCACGTCGTTTGCAGCTGTCTCCATGTCAACACTAAGTTCAAACTCCACGGTGATTCGTGAACTTCCCTGGCTGCTTCTACTTGTTAGTGAGCGAATTCCGGGTATCCCGTTGATGTGCTGTTCTAATGGTTCGGTGATCTGGTTTTCAATAACCTCGGCATTTGCACCCGGGTAAGATACTTGAACGGTGATAATGGGGTTGTCTACGTTGGGATATTCACGAACGGGCAGACTGGTGTATCCTATTATCCCAAAGATGATGATAATAAGAATCATTACAGTTGCGAGAACGGGTCGTTTTATACTTAATTCTGATAAATTCATACTACTAATCTACACTATTCTGCATCATATGATCAATTCGAACCGGCATTCCTGTTCTAAGCTGCATTACACCTGTTGTGAGAAGAGTGTCTCCAACAGAAAGACCACTAACAACTTCAACTGAAGCAGAAGTTCGCATGCCGGTAACAATCTCAACCTCTTGCGCAACTCCACCTCTATAAATGTAGGCAATATCACGCCCCATCTCTTTAACACTTGAAATGCTGGGGATGACTATTGCATTCTCGATCTCCTCAAGCTTGATCTGGATGCTTGCCGACTGCCCTGGTTTTATCATACCGTTGGAGTTGTCGTATCTGGCGCGGGCAAAAAGGCTGAGAGTCTGCTGATCGAGTCGCGACTCAACAGCATAAACCGTTGCATAATAAACTTCGAGATCATTGTCGACCATAAATGCAATTTCACTGCCTGGTCGGATTTTATTTACATAATTCTCTGTAAGAGAGAATTCAATTTTTAGAGGGGATATCTTGGTTAAATTAGAAATAACCACGTTAGGTGAAGCGTATGCTCCCTCACTGACCTGCCTCAAACCTATTACACCGCTGAATGGTGCACGCAACTCTGTTTGGTTGATGCGGGCTTTTACAAGTTCTATATCTGCTTTAAGAGTTTCTAATTGAGTGGCAACCGATTGGTAGGTTTCCTGACTAATTGCATCTTTTTCAAGGAGTGTTTGCTGACGAAATAGTCTGTCTTCGGCAAGCGGCATCTGAGCTTCAAGTTTTTTGAGTTCTGCCTGTAATGGTGCATCGTTTACTTTTGCCAGAAGTGTGCCTTCCTGAACAAATGTGCCTTCGTTGAAATAAATGTCAGTTATTTTTCCTGACGACTCAAATGTCAGGTCAACTTCCTCATCAGGAAGCAGAACACCTCTCATCCTGAACATGTTATTTAATGTTTGAGACTCCAAAACTGTGGCGGAAACTACAAGTTCGGATCTTGCGCTGCCGGGAATTCCACCGGTTGAAGATTGTGTTCCGAAAGAATCAGTACTTTCAACTCCCGTTGAAAACATTCTTTTAAGGGTAGGATAAAACGCCATTCCGAGTATTAGGACAGCGATAATTGTAAATACAATAATCTTGGTTTTTCTATTCATAATTATGAGCAATGATGTCCTAAAAGTACTTCTTTGAAATAAATATAAGACAATGAAAAGTGGCTATTTTAGAATTTTTAGTCCAATTAATCGACATACAAACTAATTGTATCGACGAATCGATGTTCTAAATGAAATAAAATAACTATTTTTGACAATCAATTTTGTGGATTTTACTATTTAGTGCATTTAATTTAATATGATTTATATGAAGAAACTGATTCTAACAATCTTATGTATGACAGGTGTGTTTTTTATTACTCAAGCGCAGGATTGGGCAAATTTAGAGAGGTTCAGGGAAGCAAATGAAAAACTTAGCGCAGCAAGAACGTGCGATAGTAGAGTTGTGTTTATGGGTAACTCAATAACCGAAGGATGGATAAATAATGTACCTGAATTTTTTGCAGAAGAAAAACAGTATATAAACAGAGGAATTGGTGGGCAAACGACTCCGCAGATGCTGCTTCGTTTTCGTCAGGATGTATTAAACCTTTGGCCAAAAGTGGTGGTAATTCTTGCAGGAACAAACGATATAGCAGGAAATACCGGTCCCTCTTCTCTTGAAATGATTGAGGATAATATTAAATCTATGACCGAACTTGCTCATGCACACGGCATTCAGGTGGTGCTCTGCTCTGTTTTGCCTGCATATGAATATGGTTGGCGTGAGGGGGTTGAGCCGGCAGAAAAGATTATCGAACTAAACAGGAGAATTAAAGTATATGCTTCACAAAAGGGTGCGGTTTACTGTGACTTCCACTCTGCTATGACCGATGAGCGCGGCGGTTTGCCGGAAGAACTGTCGGGCGACGGGGTACACCCCAACAGAGCCGGTTATGATATTATGCAGCCGATTGTTGAAAATGCTATTGCCAGGGCATTTCTTATGTGGAAGGAGTTTAAGTAATAGTTGATTGATTAATATCATGAAACGATTTTATACTACGATTATAATACTCAGTACTTTCTTTTATTCTGCTTTTGCACAAAACTTAACACCGGTTTTTTCTGTAACTGATACAGTTACAGGTAGTTCTAATGTCACCGGTTTGCCTTTAGTTGCAAAGCGATTTGTTATTGATGGGAAATTGTCGGACTGGCAGTGGGATGGCGTATCTGATAATTTGCTGCTTAAGCATAATCATTTGACTAACAGGGGTAAATCGTTTTCAAGTAAGAGTACTGTGAGTATGATCAATTTACAGTCGAAGGACGTGAAGTGGTCTAAATCGCTTAGCTATAACTCTTCGGATGTGAGATTACAGAGCGGGAATTTATTTATTTCTGAAAAGAAAAAAAATTACAGTATTGATCCTGAAACAGGAAATGTGTTGTGGGAAAACAGGAATGATTTTTACTTTATTAATCCGGAGCTGAATATTGGATTAGGGTATCCGCTTCAGTCTATGTCTAATAATCTTACCGCAGTTGATTTATCAAATGGAGAAGATTTGTGGAAAATGAGGGTCAACCGCTCGTCGGGGTGGGATGATGCTTATATGCTCAATGATTCTGTGCTATTAATCTCGGTTGATGGTATCAGGGCGGTTAATCTTAAAAATGGCAACAAGTGGATATATAAGGCTGATACTGATAATAAGGAAATCGGGAAGATGGTTGGGATAAATGTACTTGGTGTTTTGCTTGCTATTATTTTTGATAGTTATTTATATCAATCTCAACCGGATGTGGCATCTGATCTTGTGTCGAATATGCTTATTGATCCGAATGAGAATACTATTCTGGCATCAAAAGACAGAATTTCTAAGATTGACAGAAATGGACAGGTGTTGTGGTCATCTTCATTGCCTAAAAAGAAAACTTCAAAATCATCACTTTTTCTTGTTGACTCAAAGGTTTATATTTTGAATCGAGGGCATGCTCTATATAACGGTGGTTTTTCTATGATAGGGGATCCTTATTTTGCTTCATTCGATTTGCAGAACGGAGATGAGCTGTTTATGTCTCCAATTAAGGAGAAGGATGAGTTTGTACGTAACTTCATGGTCGTGAATGATATTCTGTTTGTTGTATTTAAAGATAAGGTTGTAACCTACTCGTTATCTGATGGTGAAGTGATTGATGAGCAAATGTTTGTTCTTGAAAAGGGTGAGGAACTGGACAGGTTTGCAGGACAGGGGGTACATTGGAAAGGAACTGACTCTTTCTATAAAGAGCTGATTGATGATTTCCCTGAAAACAACTTGTTGATGACTACAGAGGGTAGGGTTTTTGTTATAACCGACAGTCTTGAAACGGTTTTGGCTTTTGGAAACAGCGACTTATATTTTAAGCACTCAGAAAATGCAGGCTACTCATTAGTTACAAATAACGACTCAGATTATCTTGTGCTCAACAAAAACAACTATCATTTAGCAACGGTTAGTACAATCGGTGATATATTTTTAAAAGACAATAATCTGTACTTTTTCGATAGTGATTCGTTTTGGGAGATTGATCTGAATCAGGTTCATCAAGCACCTTCATTTTGGAATCTGTGCTTAGGAGTGTGTATAGGTATATTCCCGGTTAGGAGAGAGCATTATTTATATAAAAAGTCTGGTTTTAATTTATTGGTTGTAACTTATAAAGATTTAGCCCTGTTTCATCATCATACTGCCTTCCGACTTCACCATCAAGCTTTTCAATAACCAGTTCGCCGGCACCATGGATTGTGGCAGTTAGCAGATGCCCTGCCAGTGAGGTGTAATCTGAGCGCCCAAGCGTGATATGCAGGTGGATATATGGTTTCCCGTTCATTTGTGAAATGTTTCCGGTTAGGTTCGCTATTTCCATCTGCTCAGGAAAAGTTTTGTCAACATACTCTTTTGTGGCCGGATCGAAGAAGCGTAAAGCAACTTCGTTTACAGCACCAATACCATAAACCGTACCGGCTTTTATTTCATGTTCTTCAGCAAAAGCTGTTATAGCTTTTGTTACTTCTACCTTATTGCGAAGACTTACGATATATTTATTTCCAAATTGTTTATAAGTGTACATGCTTGTATTATTATATATGTTTTTGTTCTATGGACAGAACAAAAATAGGCTATTCTTGTTCTGTGTGCAAGACAAAAAGTGTTTTTGTGATAATTTGGTCAATAAAAAAAGCAGCTATATCTCTATAACTGCTTTTTTTTATCGCTGTGGTGCCACCAGGAATCGAACCGGGGACACAAGGATTTTCAGTCCTTTGCT
>CAZYNA010000077.1:0-10532 GCA_964648775.1 uncultured Proteiniphilum sp.
ATGTTATATACAGCCGATAAATGTTCAGGCGATTCAATCTCAGAGGCAGTTGTGTTTGCAAGCTCAATAAACTCCTTATACTCATCAAACTCTTTATTCAGCAAATTAATACGTGCCAGTGCCAGAGTAGCCTCAAGCCAATGCCATCTGTCAGAAAGTTGACTCATTATATCGTAAGCAAGCAAATACTCACGCTCAGCCTTATCATACTCTTCCTGCAGTTCATAAATCCTTCCGAAATGTATGTAGCAAAGACCAGTACCTAATTGCGATTTTGCAAGCATATTATACTCCATCGAACGCTGAAAATACACGAATGCAGAGTCATACTTTCCGGTCAATTCAAAAATAGCCCCAAGGTTAGCATAATTTATTGCCTGTCCAAGGTTGCTCCCCAGCCTCTTCTCCGCTATCAATGCTTCCCTAAACATACTATCCGCATCATCATAGTTCTCGTATGAAAGATGAATATTTCCAATCCCATTAATTGCAATCACCCTGTTTTTTTTACTTACATCCTCATTAAATAGTGAATAGGAGTCCAAAGTCTGAAGAGCCCTATGGTGATAATCATATGCTTCAGGATATGCACCAATTCTTCTAAAGTCCGTACCCAAATTATTAAGAGCCACTACAATCTCTGTTGTATCCTCAATAGCATACGCTACATTTAAACCTTGTTGATGATACTCAATTGCCTTCGAAAAATCAGCCTGTTCTCTTTTACGCTTGCCAAGCTCTTTATATAATAATGCAACTGCATGCATATCCTTTTCCTCAAGAGCCATATCCAGCAAATAATGTAGCGAGTCGGCAGGGAAGTTGCTATCCGAAATCTTTCCAATCAATTCTATCTTTTCATTTCGATAATCAGTTTTTCCAGAATCTCCGTTGCTACAAGCTGAGAGTATTAATATCAGATTAAGTATAATTGCTGTAAACAAAACAAAAGAATTTCCGCCTCTTAAATTCAAAGAGATAACCTGCGCTTTATGGATTAAATGATCGTTCATTTCCCCATGATTTGCTACAAAAATAAATATTATTTTGATTCTTCAAAGTTTTTTATAAATAATTTAGGACCCAAATGTCTTAAAATAAACGTATTGTCGTGTTTGTGCAACTATTACTGTAAAATATTGATACTAAATCTAAAAGGGATATAATAATCGAGTAGTGAGGAGAAATGAGTCAGCGTCACCACTGACACCCTTGCCTGTAGCTAATGGCTGGCAACTGTAAACCCCCATATCCGCCTCTGTTTAAAGACACTTACACTCTGAGATTCGCAAGGAAGTAATCAAATGTATTGAACCTCAATTGTTCAGTGAATTATTATTAAAAGATAATTAGATGCACAAATTAGATTAGCGTATCCGCTACGTTTTGGCAGTTCTTGCTGCCAGTGGCTCTAATCTGTCCGTATAAAACTCAAGTTCAAAATTACACATTAATAAAATCAGTTTTGATACTCTTGATTAACTCTTTATCAATATCCAACTCCTTTGCATAGGTCTCAAAATTGGTTACAGCATTTGCAACCATATCAATTAGTGATTTGTAATCCTGAATATCGTTATTTAGGCCAACAGTTTCTAAATCTCCGCGGGTGATACCCTCATTTTTGCCGTTCACGGTCAATGAATGCCTGTTGGAATACGCGGGAGCAGCTAAATCTACGCTGTAAGTCAAATCGTATGCCGGTGATAGTCGCCAAACACCTTCACGATTCATGCAAAACGAAAAGTTCTTGGAGTGGTCATCCACGTTACGAGCAATAACATTAAATACCATTCTCAGGTATTGTTGTTTACTATCTTCGTACGGCAGATTTAGTCGCCTGATTACTGTAAAAATATCCTCATAACTGTCACTTTCGGGAGACATTGCGGCTAATGTTTGCAGATGTATTTTATCATTTCTATCACGGTCGAATCTTTGAGTAAGGAAATGTGTTACACCCTCATATGTTCGTAACTCTGAGGGCATCATATCAATTCCTGCATCTAATGCCATCTTATAATAGATATATTCCAACTTGGCAAAGGGGTAAACCGAGTTATCGTCATATTTAAGAATATAATGCTGAAATCCTTCAGGTATCAACCCCTGACCTGATATAACATCTCCGGTGTCTTTATTCAAAGCGATAATTGCCTTTGGTCGTTTACCGCCGGGAGAAGAACTTATTTTCACCAGATCCTGCCACAGAATAGAATTCTCTTGATTCAACACGGTGGTTTCCCGTTCATTCAATACCTGCTTTGCAAATTCATATAGTCTTTGTACATCAACCGAAAAAGCGGAGTTATTACTAAGTTTTTGTGCAGGCTCATACTCTAACGCTCCCATTGCCCGACTGCCGATAAATGAGAGGTGATCCACCGGGTTTGTTTGCTTGGTTGAAATATTATTATCACGCAACCAGGCCTTGAATAAAGAGTTTCCCCATTTGTCAGGTAAAGAATCTGCGATCATCGGGGGAAGTCCTTGATATAACTTATCCTTTTCGCCTGTCCACGGGATTTGTTTTTGACTTCTGGGTGAATATATAGACATGGTTAATGGTGCTATATCAATACCTCTTTCAAGAAATGAAGGTTCATATTCAAAAACAGCAACCCTCGCTTTTTTATCCCATGAAAGATAGGCTACGTCCATTTCCCATAATTTTACTTTAACTACATTCGTTTCCATAACCTACTTTTTACTCTGTTTTCTAAATAATGCCCGTGGACTCTCCGGTAATTCCGGCAACAGCTTCTCAATCTCATCCAGGCTGTCAATTGCCCGAAGCATCTTGATAAATGAAGCCAACGTTAGCCCTGTGGAGGAGCCGTTCTCGAAAGAACTTATGGTAAATACGCTCAAACCGGATCTCTCCGAAACTTCCTTTTGAGTATATCCCATCCTTTTCCGATATTCGCTATACTTCTTCCCAAGCTCCCGGATGATATCGCTTCCTGATTTTTCGTATAATTCGCTGTACATAGTTCCTGTCGTTTATCATACAAATATAGGTAAATCTATAATATAAGCAAAATAAAACCAATAATATAGTTTTACCTATATTAAATACATACAGAGAAATACAAGGCTGATATATAATCCAAGAAAACTCGATTCAATTTAAAACACAACAGAGCGTGTGTTTATATTACTCCAAAAGTATACCATTCAACAGTGAAGAGATAAAAAAGCGTTTATCACAGATTAATCATGAGAACAGGAGCAAAGAGGAACAAAAAGAGAAAAGACCGGTAGTGGATACATACAACAACAACTCTTAATGAAGTAAAAAACTGTAGTGGCTGTTCCTTAAAATGTCTCTGCAGCAAAGCAAAAGGTAATAGACAAATAGAAGTAAATCATAATCTTAAACGACATAAACAGACAGTCAGAGAACTATTGGCATCCGAAGAAGAGATTTATCATCGAAGCAGGCGTCCCATAAAACCTGAGTCAGTGTTCGGTCAAGCAAAATGCAACAAACACTACACCAGGTTCAGACACTTTAGAAAAGACAAGGTTTTGATGGACTTTGCGATCTTCGCAATAACCTTTAATATAGGAAAACTACACTTGAAAGGATTGGATAATGGTAAAACACCGGGTTTTTTGGAGTAATGGAGCCAAAATAGCGATTTAATTATGTTTTCTGTAAAAACAGAGAAAAACTCGAAAAGTTTCTCATCAATTAACAACTACAATAAAAACATAGTAGCATAAAAATTAAAAAAGGAGCTGTCCTTTTGGAACAGCCCCTTTAAATAGGATTCAAAACCCTGCGGTATGGACGGGACTTTGAATCCTGCTCTATGCGGCTGTATATCAACGAATTAATTTTATGAAAATTGAGAAGTACCACGATTAAGCCACGAATAAAATGCAGTAATTTTCCGCAAAACTACATTGCTTAATTTTAGTCTTCAAAGATAAGTATTTTATTCTACATAACAATTTTATTTAACTCTAAAAAGTATAATTAATCCCATAATGTTTGATATTACAGACATTTTATCTATTTTTGTGTAAAATATAAAGCATTATTATGAAACGAGAGAAAACGGTTTTGCTGCCAAGGTTAACGTCCATTCTGGAAGAAATGGGTGAGAGTATTAAGCTCGCCCGTTTGAGAAGGAAATTGTCGGCGGAGCAAGTGGCGGAGCGTGCCGGTATTTCCCGCTCCACCTTATGGCAGGTTGAAAAAGGAACGCCGGGCACTTCGTTGGGAATTTATGCCCAAGTGTTATTTGTACTTGGCTTGGAAAAAGACATACTGCTGATTGCCAAAGACGATGAATTGGGCAGAAAACTTCAAGATGCAAATTTGCGTACAGGTTCGCGAGCGCCTAAAAAATAGTTCGAATGAAACGTAAAGAAATATTCGTATATGCCGACTGGATGGAATTAGGCAAACCCGTTTTGATGGGAATTTTGTCGGTTGATGTGTTAAGAGGAAAGGAAATTTTTTCTTTTGAATATTCCGAGGGATGGCTGCAATCCAATCATGCACATATTCTGGATCCCGATTTGGGATTTTATTCCGGCGCTCAATACCTGAGAGACGAAAAACCAAATTTCGGATTATTCTTAGATTCGTCACCCGACCGTTGGGGGCGTGTTTTGATGAAACGCAGAGAGGCCATTCTCGCCAAAACCGAAAACAGGCTGGTTCAGACACTGTATGAATCCGATTTTTTACTGGGGGTATATGACTTGCATCGTATGGGTGCACTGCGTTTTAAACTTGATCCGGATGGAGAATTTTTAGACAATAACAAAAACTATTCGGCTCCGCCATGGACTTCTATACGGGAATTAGAGCACGCAAGCCTCGAATTAGAAAAAAATATCGAACAAGACAATCCTGACTTACTGAAATGGATAAATCTGCTAATGGCTCCGGGCTCGTCTCTTGGCGGAGCGAGACCCAAGGCAAGCGTGCAGGATACAACCGGATCGCTTTGGATAGCCAAATTTCCCAGTAAAGACGATTTTATTGATACCGGAGCCTGGGAAATGTTGGTTAACGAATTAGCACAAAAATCGGGTGTAAAAACTGCCCATGCGATGATTAAAAGGTACAATAACAAGCATCACACCTATTTAACAAAACGATTTGACAGAACACCGGCCGGAGAACGGATCCATTTTTCATCAGCTATGACTTTATTGGGTTACAGCGATGGTGCAGGAGCCGACGATGGAGTTAGTTACCTCGAATTGGTAGAATTTATCGTTAAAAACGGAGCGAATGTAAATGAAGATTTGGAAGAATTGTTCAAACGAATAGTTTTTTCGATAGCTGTCAGCAACATAGACGATCATTTGAGAAATCACGGATTTTTATTAACCCAAAGCGGTTGGACACTCTCTCCTGCCTATGACATAAATCCCAATCAATATGGCACCGGTTTAAAATTGAATATTTCAGAAAATGATAATTCGTTGGATTTTTCCCTCGCTATAAGTGTTGCACCCTATTTCAGATTAACAGAAAACGAAGCAGCTAAATTAATCGATAAAATTAAAACGGTTGTATCGGGATGGGAAAAAACAGCCGATAAATATAAAATTCCACGAATTGAACAAGATTTGATGAGATCGGCTTTTAGGTGGTAATGAAGGAAAGTCGAAAGTTGGCGTAAACCTTATTTTCTATAAAGTATAAATACCTATTTTAATGAATTGTTAAAATCAAATACTTCATCTATAAACGAAAAAACTTTTCACATTTATTTGCAAATATAAAAAAAGAGTGTACTTTTGCACCCGATTATACAATCAACTCAAAAAACAGAACAATGCTTACGCAAAGAACATACATATTTTCTATTGATGCTGTCCATGGTTTACAAAAACATGGATATGTTTTCAATGTGTCCTTATCAAGCATTGAAACCCGCCTTCATAAACCCCGAATTTTCCAATCATCCGAAATAGAGTAGATACACACTATTTTCGGAATAGCACGATAAACAGAATAGTTGGAAAGTTCGCTTGAATTTCCAACTATTTTTGTTTTATGCCCTTATTTGATACTTCTCCGTCAAAGTCCTGGCTTTGGGCAAACTAATCAAAATTAATAATGAACGCCGCGATGGCGTAAAAACAAAATGCAATTATGTTAGAATTTAAAAAGTACAACTCCATTGAGAATAGCTACGACATGGCTTTTATGGAGCGTGTGATGGCAGAAATGCCGGTAGATTTACAGTATGTGGTACAAGAAAAAGTGCACGGTGCAAATGTCAGCTTTTTGTGCGATGGACACGAGGTCAGATTTGCAAAGCGAACTTCCTTTGTGGACGAAGATGAGAATTTTTACAATTATCAGGAGTTGCTCGATGCTTACAAAGAGAGAGTCATCAAGCTTTTCGGAAATTTGAAAGCGAAAAATCCGAAACTGAAAAGCGTATCCATGTTTGGAGAAATGTTTGGCGGACGTTATCCGCACGAAGAAGTAAAACGGATAGGTAGGGTGATGTTGATTCAGAAAGGTGTTTACTACTCTCCTGTGCACGAGTTTTACGGTTTCGATATCTATATTGTAACGGAAAACGACGCCAGGTTTTTGCCCGTGACAGAAGCGAACGAACTCTTTGAACAAGCCGGATTTTTCTATGCAAAGACCTTATTGCAAGGTAGTTTGGCTGAATGCTTGAAATATCCCAATCATTTTGAAACGCTCATTCCGGGATTGCTCGGCCTGCCAACAATCGAAGATAATATCTGCGAAGGTGTGGTAATCAAGCCCGTGGTGCCGATGTATTTGCTTAACGGCAGTAGAGTGATTATCAAGAATAAAAACGAGCGGTTTGCCGAGAAAAAAAGCGTGAAAAAACGCATCAAAACCGAAAACGAACTGCCCGAATACAGCAATGAACTGAAACTGCTGATGGAAGAAGCAGCCGGTTACGTTACCGAAAACAGGCTGGCAAACGTGGTCAGCCACATCGATGAGGTGCAAGTTCCGAAGGATTTCGGCAAAATAATGGGAATGCTTTCCAAAGACGCTTTGGCAGATTTTCTTAAAGAACACAATGAAGCCTACGCCGATTTGGAGAAAGCGGAACAAAAACTGCTGAACAAAGAGCTCAATCGGCTTTGCACTGAATTGGTGAAAAATGTCTTCATCAGAAAGACGTACACAGTGAATTAATTAATCTCTCCCTTACCTTTCGTGGGTAAGGGAGAGATATTTAACGGGTAGTGATACACAGAAAGAAAATTAGAAATGAATTACAAATTTGATAAAAACAGGGTGTTTTTTACATCAGACACCCACTTTAATCACGCAAATATCATCAAGTTTTGCAATCGTCCGTTTAAGAATGTGGATGAAATGAACGAAGCTTTGATAACTAACTGGAACAAAGTTGTTTCTGCGGATGATTATGTGTTCCACTTGGGCGATTTCTGCTTGGGTGGCTCTGCGGAATGGACAAAAGCGCTCGATTGCCTTAACGGAAAGATATTCCTTATTCTCGGCAATCACGATTTGAAGAATCTCAAGCAGGGTTTTATCGGTCGTTTCGAGAAAGTGGCGTATCCAGTTACGCAACGGCTTGCCGCAAACCACTGCCGAAAGTTTCAAAAAGGAGGGAATGAACTTCTCCGTGGAGATGGAGACCGGTACGGGCAAAACGTATGTGTATCTGAAAACTATTTTTGAGTTAAACCGCCGGTATGGTTTTACCAAATTTGTCATTGTGGTGCCGAGTATCGCCATTAAAGAGGGAACCTACAAGTCGCTGCAAATCACCAAAAAACATTTCAAAGGCGAATACGAGAATGTGGTGTATGACTATTTTGTGTACGATTCTGCCAAATTAGAGCAGGTGCGTTCGTTCGCTACAAGTGATACGATACAAATCATGGTTGTCAATATCGACGCCTTCCGCAAAAGTTTTGAGAACGACGACGAAAACAATAAGTCCAACATCATCCACCGCTATAATGATAAACTGGGACACAAGCCGATAGACCTGATTAAAGAGACCCACCCCATTGTCATTATCGATGAGCCGCAAAGCGTGGACAATACCGAAAAAGCCAAAGAAGCGATTGCCGCACTCAATCCGCTCTGTTGCCTGCGCTACTCGGCTACACACCGCAACGCCTATAATATGATGTATAAGCTCGACTCTATTGATGCTTACGAATGGAAGTTGGTGAAACAGATTGAGGTAGCAACCGCCACGGTAGAGGGTTACCAAAATGATGCCTACATCGACCTTGTGAAGGTGGATAATAAAGCCGGAATCAAGGCGCAAGTTGAGCTTGACATTCAGAAGAAAGGAAAAGTAGAGCGCAAAAAAGTCTGGGTGCGACAAGGTGATGATCTGTTCGATATAACCAAACGGGACCAATACGAGGGGTACATTATTGAAGATATTTGGAACGATGGGGAATCGTGGTACATCTCTTTTACCAGCAACGAGAAAGTGGTTAAGCAGGGCATGCCTGCCGGTAGCCTGAGCGAAGAGCTGCAAAAGCGGGAACAGATCCGCATGACCATCGAAGCCCATTTAGACAAGGAGCTGATACTCAATCCGCAAAATATAAAAGTGTTGAGCCTTTTCTTTATCGACCGGGTAGCCAATTATCGGATGTACGATGAAGAAGGAAACCGCCAAAACGGGAAATATGCCCAACTATTTGAAGAGGAGTATGAGAAGTTGATAAGAAAGCCCAAATACCACACGATTTTCAATGAATTGCGGGATAGAAACGTGGAGATCAGCGAGGTGCATAACGGTTACTTTTCGATAGATAAGACCAGTAAAGCCTCAAACAAAAAAGAGAAGTTCGAACGTTATGTGGACACATCAGGGAAAACGGCAAAAGATGATGAAGCTTTTACCCTGATTATGCGCGACAAAGAGCGATTGCTCAGCTTTGATACGCCGTTACGTTTTATTTTCTCCCACTCGGCACTGCGTGAGGGATGGGACAATCCGAACGTGTTCCAGATATGTACGCTCAACGACACAGCCACTGAGATGAAAAAAAGGCAGGAGATTGGTCGTGGACTACGTTTGTGCGTCAATCAGGAGGGCGAGCGCGTGAAAGGATTCGAGGTAAACACGCTTACGGTGATGGCTAACGAGAGTTACGACAGCTTTGCCAAAGCCCTGCAAAAGGAGATTGAGGAAGATACCGGCATCCAGTTCGGGTTGCTGCACAAACACTCTTTCGCCCGTATTGAAGTGAAACTCGAAAACGACAAACCGGTCTATTTGGACGAAGAGAAATCCACTCAACTCTATCATTACTTCGTGGAGAAAGGATACGTGAAAGAAGAGGTGGTGAATAAAAAGACCAAAGAAATCGCTGCCCGTGTACAGGACAAACTGAAAATAGACTTGCGTGATAACCGTGTAGAGATACCCGAAGCGTTCGGTTATATTAAAAATCCTATCGTAAAGGTATTGAAACGTATCAGCGGTAACTTTATGAATATCAAGAACCGTGACGATGCCCGGAAAGTATCGTTCAAAAAAGAGTTCTTCCTCGACAATGAAGACTTCCGCAACCTTTGGGAGCGTATCAAATACAAGACAACCTATTCCGTCCAAGTTGATTCCAATAGATTGATTGAACAATGCGCGAACAAGATTTTTGAAGAGGTGACTGTCGGGAAAGGGAAGTTTGTGACCCGTAAAATAAAGCTGACCTTCTCAGAGGGAGGCGTTGAAGGTAACGAAGAGTCCTTGCGCGAATCGACACGAATTATAGACGAGCCTGTTTCAACGTTGCCGGATATTGTCACCTACCTACAGAATGAAACGGGGCTTACCCGCCAATCCATTGCAGCTATTTTAACGCAAAGTAAACGGTTGGAGGCTTTTAAGAAGAACCCGCAAGCCTTTATCGAATCGGTGATCGACATTATTCGTAACGAGATGCGTTTGATGTTGGTGGATGGTATCAAATACCAACGCATCGACAACGATGTATGGTGCCAGGAGCTGTTTGAGAACAGAGAGTTGCAGGGTTATTTGAACAGCAACCTGATGGAAAGCAGCAAATCGCCTTATGATTATGTGGTCTATGATTCCGTGGTGGAACGGGATATGGCACACCGTTTAGAAAGTTCGGACAATGTAAGGGTATTTGCCAAATTGCCTTCGTGGTTCAAAATTGATACCCCTCTCGGCGCATATAATCCCGACTGGGCATTGGTATGGGACGATGGAGAGGAACAAAAACTCTATTTTGTAGTCGAAACAAAAGGCGGCTTGTTTGACGATGCTATCAAGCTGACAGAGCGGGCAAAAATCAATTGCGGGAAGAAACATTTTGCTGCGATCGGAACAGGAGTGAAATTTGAATTGGCTGATAAATTTGATACATTGCAAGGAAAAATCACCTCTTAGTTGAGGTATTACACGCAGGCATAAAAGGACATTATTTATCTATAACATAACGTCTAACATTAAAAAATTATGTCTATGAATGATTTAGCAAACAAGAAGTTTTTCAGACTATTGTCTGGATCTTCGCAAGCAGAAATTTCAGTGATT
>CAZYNA010000078.1:0-10516 GCA_964648775.1 uncultured Proteiniphilum sp.
GCGGATCTTGATGCTGCATTGCAGAAGCTTTAGTCCGGTCTGAATACAAAGTAAATGGCAGCATTTGCTGCCATTTCTTGTTTGTCAATCTACCACTTTCTTAATCAGGTCTTCGTCGTCAAGCAATGTGCTCAGCTCCTGCCGCAAATCAACATTACTAATTTCTAAATCTTCAATTCTAACTCTTTGCCAAATCTCTTCAACCCATCTGTTTTGCACAACCCCAAACTCATCAATTGGCTGATACCAACGCAAATACATGAAATTGTTATGTGTCATTTTTATCTCAAGCGGATTATCCTTACCTTCCTGAGTAACATTAAAAGAGTTCACTATAGATTCGGTATAAACATCTCCGTTTAAACTGTAGGTACCATCTACAGTAATAATAGCGCCATTATCTGTCGACATGAAGTTCATAAATTCACCTCCGGGCATAATCATTTTAAACATCCCAGGTGGTATCTCTTTATATCCCAACTCATTACTATTATGAATTGCTTTCACCTCCCACAATCCGATAATATGCGCCACACTTCTACTGCTCACTCCATGCCTTGAAGAGCTACAAGCAGTTACAACACCAAACAGGCATATAAGCAACAACCAACGAACCACTGTTTTCATAATATTAATTATTTGTAAATATTTTACATCTCTGAAGACTCACTTTTCCAATACAAGGTTCACCTTTAAAAAATAAGTATTATACTAGCAGCTACCCTGTTAAAATACCATTCACAGTACCATGTTCACCTATACAAATAAAACAATATTTCAATAATATTGTTGTGTTAAATCCAACTCATCAATTATATGTGTAGCACCTGCAAATTTATCAATCACAAACAACACATATCTTATATCCACAATTATACTTCTTTGATAATCCGGCAAATATTGAATATCACCACCAACACCCTCCCAGTTACGGTCGAAATTAATTCCAATAAGCTCTCCGTTTCCATTCATAACAGGACTTCCTGAGTTGCCACCCGTTGTGTGTGTTGTTGCAACAAAATTAACCGGCATTCTGCCATCCTCCAGCGCGAGTGAACCAAAATTCTTATTATCATAAAGTTCTGTAAGTCGCTCCGGCACAATAAACTCCCAATTCTCCGGATCCTCTTTTTCCATAATTCCATCCACAGTAGTCTGATGCGAATAATAAACTGCATCACGCGGATAATACCCTTTTACTCTGCCATACGTCAAACGCATTGTAAGATTTGCATCAGGGAAATAGTTATAAGGATCATCAGCAGCAAGTACACCTTCAAGGTAAGTCCTTCGTGCTAAAGCAAAAGGAATATCATATTCAGAAAGTTGTCTGGTTAAACTTAAAGCCTCACTCCTCACAGATTTTGCAAAAGAGAACATCGGATCATTTATTAAAACCTCAGCATCAGCACCTTCTGCAACAAACTTATTAAGATTCTCTTCACTTCCAAATATTGAGTTTTCAAATATATAATCAACAAAAAGATCACTATCACCATCAAACATTGAGTATATAACACCAAAATAATCGGGCTGACAATCCTCAGGTATATGCCTGATATACTCAGCAATCATATCCTTTGCAACTTTCTTATCAACATCCCTATTATAATCTTTATTTGCAAAAGAATAATAATCAGCCACCAACATATCGGTGGCTTTTTTTATTTCATCCTTATTATTACTTTGCAGCAAATCAATCAGCACGTCTGATGAAACAGTAGAAATTGATGCAAACTCCACTCCTCTGGTGATACCTTCATTAAGCATGCTACTCCTGTATCGCAGATCAGATCTATCATCAATAATCCTTTCAATCTCATTAAGTGCCTCTTCATACTTAGGTACATCATTCTCTCTTCCCCGCTCAATAATGCGATTTTGCTGATCAAGCTTAACCTGTTCGAAGTCACGAAAATCAATTGCCCAATTAGTGCCAATTGCATTCTTGTAAGCGTTGGTTGAACCACTATACTTGGCTGCATACTGAATCTTCACTTCCGGATCATTAAGCATCTCTTCGAGCATAGCATTCTGTCTAACCTCACGCATATTAATTCTCACAGCGTTATCAATATCTCTGCGTTCGGCCACTTCCCACGAAGTATAATATTTATTAGTAGTTCCCGGAAACCCAATCATCATTGCAAAATCATCCTCTTTAACCCCTTCTGTAGAGATTTTCAACCATCTTTTAGGTTTAAGGGGAACATTATCCTCTGAGTATGCAGCGGGATTACCATCCTTATCGGCATAAATTCTAAACAGAGCGAAGTCGCCTGAGTGACGCGGCCATGTCCAGTTATCAGTATCGGCTCCAAATTTCCCAATTGAACTGGGTGGCGCTCCAACTAAACGTACGTCGGAATAAATCTTCTTTGTAAACATATAGTACTGGTTGCCATTAAAGAAGTGATTAATTTCAACATCAACACCTCTATTACGACTCAAGAATTCACTCCCCACTTTTTCTCTTGCAATTCTATTCAGATAAGATGGAGACATAAAAAATACACCCAGCGAATCCTCTTCTCTATCCCTTACAAGACATTGCTTAACATAATCAGTAACATCCTCAATATCTTCAATAAAAGTTACTGTAAGTCCCGGGTTAGCCAATTCTTCCTCTTTAGACATTGCCCAAAAGCCATCATCAAGGTAATTATTTTCAATTGAACTGTGATTCTGAATCTGTCTGTATCCGCAATGATGATTTGTAAGTACAAGGCCCATAGATGAAATCACCTCACCAGTACATCCACTGCCAAACTGAACAACAGCATCTTTTAACGATGCTCCGTTTGGGTTGTATATATCATAATCCTCAAGATTCAAACCCATTTTCTGCATCTCGTCCAACTTCTGCTGTTTAAGCAAGTTAAGCATCCACATACCTTCGTCAGCCGACAAATAGAACAGCGAAACAGCAATTAAAATCAAGCTCAAAAATAATCGTCTCATCTTTATTCTTTTATTTTTTGGAAATGTATTTAAGACCCATAAAGTTAAGCAAAAAAGTGTAAATAAAGGTATTAAATTCTATCTTTGTGCAGTAAATTTATATCTGAAATGCAATACGATAGAATATTTTCCGAAATATATCATGAACTGATAAATATTGAAGATACTGGCAGCGTTGCCGACTATATACCTGAGCTTGCTTCAATAAACCCCGATCAGTTTGGGGTTCAGCTTACCACCATTGATGGGGAAGAGTATTCATTTGGTGATTCTGAAAAACGTTTTTCAATTCAAAGTATAGGAAAAGTATTCACTTTTGTGTTGGCTTACTCACTCCTTAAAAGCGCTATTTGGGAGCGTGTGGGGTTAGAGCCTGCAGGAACAGCATTTAATTCGCTCGTGCAGCTGGAGTATGAACAGGGACTACCTCGAAATCCATTTATTAATGCCGGCGCAATTGTAGTGTGCGATATACTTGTTAGTGAACTGAATAACCCTAAAGAGACTGTTTTATCGTTCATTCACCGACTAATGGGTTCCGATCACATAAACTACAACTCTAACGTTGCTGCATCTGAGCGTACTTTCGGATACAGAAATTTTGCTTTGGTAAATCTGATGAAATCGTACGGAAACATTGAAAACGATATTGATGAAGTTATGGATTTATACTTCCATATCTGTTCCATCGAAATGAGCTGCAGGGAGTTATCCAAAGCATTCCTGTTTCTTGCTAACAATGGAAAAGTACCCTACTCGGGCGAACAAATTTTATCTCCAAGCAGAACCAAACGTACAAACGCACTTATGCAAACCTGTGGATTTTATGATGAAGCGGGACAGTTCACCTTTAAAGTGGGGCTACCGGGTAAAAGTGGTGTTGGTGGAGGAATTGTAGCCATTCATCCCGAGAGGTATGCAATCTCTGTATGGAGCCCAAGACTAAACAAGAAAGGCAACTCATATAAGGGTATGCTTTTCCTTGAACTTTTTACCACAAAAACAAGGCTCTCTATCTTTTAGGAAAACGGAGATTCTTCTTCAGTTATCTGCCATTAATTTATCGGTCCTTTTCTTACTTAACAAAGCTTAATATTCACACATGTTTAGATCATACCTGATTCATACATTCCTCATTGAAATATAAGGCTTGTCCGAACGAGGTACGAATCAGGTATGAATGAGGTATGAATGAGGTATGAACAAAACATGAGCAAAATATGAGCATTTAGTAATCAGTCCACTTCTTAAAATTATCAAAAATAGAGGTTAATCATTGGGGATTAGCATGAAAACCTCTATTTTTGTCAACTACTGGAAAAATATGTCTCACGATGAAAATAAACTTTAAGGAACGAACACCACAACTAATTGCTGTAATTGGAGTTCTGGTTATAATAACAGGTGTGCTTATTGGATTTCTTGTAACCCGAAATAAACAGGTGCAGGATATGCAGCAACAGTTTGTGCTTGACAAACAGGATCTGGAAGATGAATATGAGGCTATTTCATTGCAGTATGAAGGATTTAAGTTCAGCGTTCAGAACGACTCGCTGCTCTATCAGCTTGAAAACGAACAGGCCAAAGTTTTACGCCTGCAGGAAGAGCTTAAAATGACGCAAGCTTCAGACAAAGCAGAAATAAAACGTTTGAACGATGAGTTAGCTACTTTACGCAGAATACTACGATCATATATTCAGCAGATCGACTCACTAAACACGCTTAATCAGGAGCTTAGAGCCGAGAAAGAACAGATTACAGATCAGTACAACAGAACCAGCAGAACTTTGAGGCAGGTCTCTCAGGAGCGTGAAGCACTTTCTGAAAAGGTATCGTTGGCAGCACAGCTTGTTGCAACCAACATAAATGCTAAAGCGGTAAACGACAGGGGGAGGGATCAAACGCGACTAAGCAGAAGTTCTCAGTTTGTAGTTTCATTTACAATTGCACGAAATATCACAACAGAGCCGGGCGAAAGAACAATATTTGTGAGAATAATGACTCCCGATGGCAATGTACTTTCAAAAAGTTCTGCCAACACTTTCTCTTATGAGAACAGTGATATCCTCTACTCTATGAGACGAATTGTTGAATATGGAGGTGAGGAAATTCCGGTTACAATGTATTGGGACATTGAGGAATTTCTGATGCCGGGATCTTATAAGGCCGACATCTTTGCCGACGGGCACCATATTGGTACCCACAGCTTTACAATGGAAGAGTAGCTCTTCTTAGAACGGAAACAGCAACGGAAGAGCAAATATCATCACTACAAGATAAATAATCTGTAAGGGTAATCCCACTTTAACATAATCCATAAAATTGTATCGTCCAACCGACATAACCATAGCATTTGGGGGTGTTGAAAAGGGACTGGCAAGACACATGCTTGCTGCAACAGCCACACCTATCAGGAATGGATAGGGACTAACATTCATTGATAATGCTGCCTGTAACGCAATGGGAGCAAACAAAACTGCAGTTGCTGTATTACTGATAAACATTGTAAGTATAGATGTTGCAGTAAGAATTCCAGCCAGTACTGCATACGGACCGTACGCACCCACACTCCCAACAATACTGTTAGTAACCAAAGCAGATGCACCGGTTTTCTCCATCGCAATTGCCAGCGGCATCATACCCGCAAACAGTATTACACTCTCCCAGTTTATTGAACGGTATGCATCTCTTACAGTTCGGAAACAGCCCACAAGTATGAGTGCAATTGCGGCTATAAGGACTGAAATAACGGGCGGGAACCAGTTAAATACCATCGATAATATCATCAACAGAATAATAACTGAAGCAATAGGTGCTTTATGATCGAGTGTAACCTTAGAGGCTTCCACGGCGGGCTGACCAATGACTACAACATCCGGCTCCATTCTGCTCAAACGATCTATATTTTCCCATGTACCCTGCACCAGAAGCAAATCGCCCGTTTGCATCTTAATATCCTTTACGTCCTGAATAAAATATTGATCCTTACGCTGAACCCCAAGTATATTTACTTTATAATTCTGCCTGAATCCCGAAAGCTTCACCAGCTTATTATTCAGTCTCGAGTTTGAAAGCACAACCACCTCAGCCATTCCAAACTCATCGAATTTAAATTTACCTGCAAAGTTTGGTTTATCTGAGTCGTCGGCCTCTTTGCCATCTAAAAATGTTAGATTGTAATCATTTGCAAAACGTAAAGCATCTTCATATTCCCCAACAATATAAAGTACATCGTTGGTGGTGAGAACCGTTTTTGCTTTGGGCAGGGAGGTCTGTATTATTTTTCCCAGAGGGGTGTAGTTTCGTGTATGAATCTCTGCAATTAACAGAGAGTAGCTTTTTGTAATATCAAGCTCAGACAGGCTTTTAGTAAGCACCGGAGAATTTTCGCCAATTTCGAGTCTGTATACATTCTCAAAGAGCTGATACTCCGACATTAGCTCGTCGGGCGATTTAACCCCGTTAGCTTTGTCGGGCGAGTTTTTCTTACCTTTTTTATCAAGTACTTTAGATAATGGCCATAACAGCAACATTCCAATAATCAGTAAGATAATTCCAATAGGAAGAGTTGTGAAAAACTGTAACCCTTCGTAACCGGCTTCCTGAAGTGCATTATGAACGATAAGAGTTGGAGGTGTACCGATTAATGTCATCATTCCGCCAATACTACTTGCAAAAGCCATTGGCATTAGAAGTCTGCTGGCGTTGGAGTTCGACTTAACAGCGAGGCTCACTACAATAGGCATTAAAATAGCTACTGTACCTGTATTGCTAACAAACAGACCAACAATGACCGTAACGATCATTACAAGAATAAAGAGCTTATATTGACTGTTGCCTGCAAACTTTAAAATATTATTACTAATTCTACTTGCTATTCCGGTTTGAGAAATTGCTCCTCCTACAATAAACAGTGCTGCAATCATGATTACCACAGGATTTGAGAACCCCGACAAGGCCTCATCTGTTGTCAGGACTCCGGTGATTACCAGAGCAAGTAAAGAACAAAGGGCGATTATATCAGAACGTATCTTTCCCCATACCATCAAGGCCGCCGTAGCAACCAAAATAATTAATGTAGCTGTCATAAAAAACCGGGTGATTTAACTTAAAATGCAAAGATACGTTTTATTTCGATCAAAAAGCTCTATTATATTTGCAACATACCCAGGAACGTGTCTTCATCAATTATTTTAACCCCAAGTTTTTTAGCTTTTTCAAGTTTTGCAGGACCCATATTGTCACCAGCAAGAATATAATCGGTATTCTTAGAAACAGACCCACTGTTTTTACCCCCATTCTGAATGATAAGCGCCTTATACTCATCACGGGAATGAAGTTCAAAAGTGCCGCTGATAACTATCGACAGACCTTTTAGTTTTTCGGTTTTCATTGCCATTACATCCTCACCCAGCTCAAACTGTAAACCATGATTCCTAAGCCTGTGTATATATTCCACAATATCAGGATTAGTAAAAAAATCGATAATACTCTGAGCAATTCTCCCGCCAATCTCATCAACCGAGGTCAGTTCCTCAAACGAAGCCTGCATAAGTAAATCTATATTTGGTAAAGCATGTGCCAGTTTTTGAGCAACAGTCTCCCCTACAAAACGGATTCCCAATGCATAAAGCACCCTTTCATATGAAACGGTTTTAGATTTGCTTATACTTTCAATAAGATTATTAGCACTTGTTTCACCCCATCTGTCAAGATTTACCAAATCCTCAAACTTAAGGTTATACAGATCTGATGCATTAGAGATTAATCCCTTTTCATAAAGCAGATTTATATTCTCGGGACCAATTGTGATGTCCATTGCCTTTCGTGAAACAAAATGCTCTATCCGCCCCTTTATCTGAGTGGGACAGCCAGTAGCATTCGGGCAGTAATGCGCTGCTTCATCCTCATTACGAACCAGAGGGGTACCGCAATCGGGGCATAAAGTTGCAAACCTCACTCTGTCTCCCCGAAGCAGGCTTTCTTCTCGAGCATTAACATCCACACCCGTAATCTTAGGAATTATCTCCCCACCTTTTTCAACATATACAACATCACCAATATGCAGATCAAGTGCTTTTATCGCATCCTCGTTATAAAGAGATGCACGTTTAACAGTAGTTCCCGAAAGCTGCACCGGCTCTAAGTTAGCTACCGGAGTAACGGCCCCTGTGCGCCCCACCTGATAGCTAACCGACTCAAGTCTGGTTACAGCCTGCTCAGCATTAAACTTATATGCAATTGCCCATCTCGGGAATTTAGAAGTGGAACCCAAATTATGCTGCTGCATTAAAGAATCAACTTTAATAACAATACCATCAGTCGTTACAGGAAGATTTTTCCTTTCTGAATCCCAGTAGCTCAGGAAATCGACAACCTCATCAAGCGTACTGCATCTTTTCATTGTATCTGAGACATTCAAACCCCAGCTGCGGGCAACGGTCATATTGTCGTAGTGACTGTTTGCAGGCAAATCATTTCCTAATATATTGTAGATATAGGATTCTAACCGACGCGAAGCAACAACCCTTGAATTGAGCATCTTAAGGGTTCCGGAAGCAGCATTTCTTGGATTTGCAAACGGAGCTTCGCCAATTTCCTCTCTCTCACTGTTAATAGTATTAAAAGAGCTCCACGGCATCACAATTTCGCCCCTGGCTTCCACATAATCAGGCACATCATTACCCTGAAGTAAAAGCGGAATATTTCTGATGGTACGCACGTTATCTGTTACATCATCGCCCTGAATTCCATCACCACGAGTAACTGCACGCAGTAATTTACCACCCTCATAAACAAGCGAGATTGATGTTCCGTCAAATTTAAGTTCACAAACAACCTCGAAATCAGTATACAATGATTTTTTCACACGATTAAAAAACTCCGTGACCTCCTCCACGGAGTATGTATTCTGAAGAGAAAGCATAGGGAAACGGTGTTTGATCTGGTTAAACTCATTGCTGATATCACTTCCCACCCTCATTGAAGGAGAATTAGGATCTGAATATTCAGGATATTCTGTCTCCAGATCAATAAGATGCTTCATTAAATGATCAAACTCATAATCAGATATTGTGGGTTGCGAAAGTACATAATAATTATAATTATGCATATGCAACATATTTCGGAGAGATTTGATTTGTTGTTTAACCGTTTCCATACTATTATTTTTTTAGATACTCTTATCCTTCCATTTTCCACTTCTTAAGTATATAAAAGAGAGGAAAGTAAGGAAGAACCAATAAACATGCTCCGTGGTCCATGCAACCGCAACCGAAGTACGCAAATATACAATTATAAACCACATGTAGGAGACATAAAATAATAAAGCTATGATTTCGAATTTAAGTGCAGCTTTTGTATTTCCTGTACCTGAAACGGCACTAAACAGCACAGAACCCGCACTGTATAACGGAAGAGAGGAAATCATAACAAAGAGTGGTGCTAGAGCTTCCTGAATAAGCGAGGTATTGTCGGTGTATATACGTATGACCAGTCCCGGGAAGGCCCCCATTATCATCATCATGAAAAACATTACCCCCATGCTGATAAAGGTCAGGCGTTTTATAAGGTTCATTACTTCACCGCGTCTGCCCGAACCAATGGTATTGCTTACCAGCGTACTTGTTGCAGAGCCAATTGCATGTGAGGGTATTGTAACAATTGTATACAGACTTCTTACAATATTTGTAACCGCAAGAGGCCGCTCTCCCATATAGTTTTCTATAAACAAGAAAAACAAAAACCAGGTGCTGATTGAGAAAAGATACTGAATCATCATGAATATTGAGAGATCGAGGGTCTTTTTAACAACATCCCACCTGAACCGTATACTTTTAAAGCCATATTTTTCTAAATCGACTGTCTTACGGGTATAAATAAGAAAGAAGAGAGTTGATGAGAACTCGGCAATTACTGAAGCCAAACCTGCACCTCCAATACCCATTTCGGGCATTCCGAGGTTACCGAAGATAAGTCCGTAGTCGAAGATAATATTCACCACAGCCATCACAATGGCATTGATTGTAAGCACCTTTGTACGGGCTATTCCAATATAAAAAGCCCTGAACATTAGATTAATGAAAGCGAAGACCAACCCGAAGAAACGCCATTCTAAATACTCGCTTACGGCATTAGCTACGTCGGCCGACTCAAACATTGCAGGTATCCAATGAGCTGCACCATGCCTGAGAATTGGTATCAGCAGCAGTGCAGGAATGAAAAGGAAAATTGCTCCCTGAATTACAATATCGCCAATCTGATTGTAGTTTTTTTCACCGTTTCTTCTTCCGATAAGTATTTGGCTACCCATACTGAAGCCAAAGCCAATTGTGTAAATTGCTATATATATTACACCGGCCAGCGATGATGCACCAAGTTCAACCTCTCCTACCCTGCCAAGGAAGGCTGTATCTATAACCTGTATAAGGTTTTGCGCCAACAAACTGAGAAGAATTGGCGCACTGATTTTAATAATGTGCTTATTTGAATACACTTAATGTTAAATATAAGGCAGTAAAATACCCTCTATCTTATTATTCTATTGGTTTTATCC
>CAZYNA010000079.1:0-10310 GCA_964648775.1 uncultured Proteiniphilum sp.
ATGATACACAATGCATATCTGCTTGAACGATTTATTTGCGTGTCCGGCATTAGACTGAACAGAAGATTAAATGATAAACTTGTTAAAGAACTCGTGGAGTTTGCAGCTATTGCTGCATGACTCGTATATTAAATAAATAACGATCTATTGATAGTCCTTAATCAGCCGTTTTTCTTTTTCTTAATTATTGTTGTTTTTCTTGACTACGATATTTATATCACCCACTTGCTGCTTGCTCACTATTTGATTTGAACTCGCTTCGTTCAAACAGCAAATCAAACTTAACGTGTGCTTCACAGATCGGGTCCCGATATAATTATCTGAGGTCTTCGAAAAACAACAATAATTCTGGACGAAAAAGAAAAACTACCAGTCTTAAACATCCAGGAAACATCCAGAAAATACTCTATATATTAAAATCAACAATGTCAAAGAGCGTCTGTTAACAACGAATTAATATGCTCTTTGCAAAAGTCATAATTAAATTTCATGTAATAAAATATAGGTTAAATTGGTTGCATTTGACTGCGATTGGCTTAGTTTAAATTACACATAAAATTCCCTGAATCTCTTTTAATCATTACAATATTATTAAGCAAATGATTTAAACTGTTGTTTAAGTCATATGATTATAATATATTTGCATTATAAAATAATATTATACTAAAAATTAAAGCGATGAGCAAGATAACAACAGAAAAAAAAATTATCCAAGCAGCAGATAAGCTATTTACACAGAAAGGGTATGCTGCAACCAAAACCAGGGAAATTGCTGATGAGGCAGGAGTCAACCTGGCGCTTCTTAATTATTACTTTGGCAGTAAAGAGAATCTTTACAAAAAAGTAGTACAGGAGAAATTCAGAATGCTGCTGGGTGCAATTGGTCCGGTTTTGTCAGATGAAAAAGTTCCCATTGAAGACAAAATCAGATCAATCACGGACAATTACACCAAATTGCTTCTTGAGAATGAAGAGCTCCCGATTTTCATAATTAATGAGTTGACAGTCAACAAAGAACTATTCAAAGACATTACAGAAAATGCACGTTTAGTTGCTCAGCCTGTTATCGATAATCAGCTAAAGGAGAGAAATATTGAAATGTCTGCCGCTGACTTAATAGTCAATACTTTAGGTCTCACTATGTTCCCATTCGTAGCAAAACCGTTGATTGTATCTTCTGGATTGGTAAAAGATGAAGAGTTTGTCGGTTTCGTTTCAGAACGTAGAGAGAAGATTTTAGAGTGGATAATAAAAACCATCAAATAATAATATAGAATTATGCGACTTAAAATATTATTGTTGTTAATTGTTTCGTTTTCAGTGAACTTACAGTTTGTATCAGCTCAGATTATTACGATTGACGAGGTACAGGAGAAGGCTGAAGCCAACTATCCGGCTATCGCCAGGTATGATATTATTGAGAAAACAAAAGAGTTTAACATTGCAAACGCCAACAAAGCATACCTGCCACAGGGTACCCTTAGTGCTCAGGGAACATGGCAGTCAGACGTAACAAGTATTGATTTAAATATGCCGAACGTGGTAATTCCTACTATTGATCAGGATCAGTACAGAATTGTTGCTGAACTTAACCAGATTATTTGGGACGGGGGAAGAATCTCGGCACAGAAAAAGAGTGTGGAAGCTAATGCAGAATTAGAGAAAAAGCAATTACGAAGTGAAATTTATACTTTAAGAGAGCGTGTCAATAATCTCTATTTTGGTATTCTGCTGATGAAGGAGCAACTCAATCAGCTCGGTATTCTGGAGAACGAACTTCAGCGAAATCACGATAATGTACAGGTTTATGTACAAAATGGATTGGCTAATGAAACTGACCTGAATACGGTAAAAGTTGAGCAACTTAAAGTAGGGCAGCAGCGAATAAATCTGGAATCCAATCTGGAGGCTTATATTCAAATGTTATCGGTGCTGACAGGTGAGGAGCTGAATAGTGATAATGTTTTTATTAAACCCGATCCGGGAAGCTCATTAATCTTACCGGTAATCAACAGACCTGAGTTAAAAGTCTTTGAAGCACAAAAGAATGCCATAGAATCGCAGAAGTCGCTTCTGAACACCAGGATGATGCCGACTATTGGTGCTTTTGCACAGGGTGGATACGGTAAACCGGGATTGAATATGTTTGATAATGAATTCACGCCCTATTTTTTAGGCGGAGTTCGTGTTTCATGGAACTTCGGAAATCTGTACACATTAAAAAACGACAGAAAAAAAATTGATTTGCAAAAGTCGGCCGTTAATTCACAAAGGGAAACATTTCTGCATAATCTGAATATTGTTATTCCTCAACAGCAGTTAGAGATAGAGAAATATAAGAAAACCATGCAGGATGACGATGAGATTATCAGACTGCAGACTCAGATTCGCCAGACAGCTGAAGTGAAGGTTGAGAATGGCACTATGACTGTCTCCGACCTGATGAAGGAGATAAATGCAGAGGAGTCTGCCAAGCAGGCTAAACTCTTGCACGAAATTCAATTTCTGATGTCGGTTTACTCACTTAAATATACTACAAATCAAAACTGATTAATCATTTAGTAAAACCTGAAAATGGTTCTCTGATTAACTTACAATAAATTATAATAACATATTATCAAATTATGACACAATTTAGATTATTCACAACATTATCAATACTTCTTCTGCTGATTTCATGCAGCAATGGAGAAGGTGATTACGATGCTACAGGATCATTCGAAGCAACAGAAGTTATAGTTTCCTCTCAGGCCAACGGTCGCATTTTAGAACTCAACCTGAATGAAGGAGATCAATTACAGAAAGGTCAAATCGTGGGGGTTATTGACAGTACCCAACTCTATCTTCAGAAAATGAGTCTTCTGTCGAATGCCAAAGGAGTAATTGCCCAGCAACCTGATATTAAAGCACAGACGGCAGCTTTAAGGGATCAGATAAATACATTGAAAAGAGAGAAAGCGAGGGTAGAGAGATTAGTTGCTGCCAACGCCGCCAATCAAAAACAACTGGATGATATTGAATCCCAGTTAGAGGTTGCTGAAAGTCAGCTTTCCGCACTAACATCCACTCTGCAAAAGAGTAGTGCCAATATTTCAGCACAAAGTTCCACACTCGAGATACAGGTAGCACAAATAGATGATCAACTTGAGAAAACCCGTATAACCAGTCCCATTTCCGGAACCATACTCAACAGATACGCTGAGGAGGGTGAACTTGCAACCATGGGTACTCCGCTTTTTAAGATCGCAGATACTAACACAATGTTCTTGAGAGCGTATGTCACAAATGACCAGCTTGCACAAATTAAACTGAACGATAAAGTGACCGTTCGGGTGGATGACGGAACAGGTGGTATGAAATCATACACGGGAACAATCAGCTGGATATCTGATAAATCAGAGTTTACTCCTAAAACGATACAGACCAAAAACGAGCGAGCAAACTTGGTTTATGCTCTGAAAATAGCTGTACCTAATGATGGTTTCCTGAAGATTGGTATGTATGGTGAAGTGAAATTTTTAATAAGATGATAGAGGTAAAAGATTTATATAAGAGTTACGGCAAGAGCGGCAAAATAAAAGCTCTTAATGGAGTCTCCTTTGCGGTAGATGACGGGGAGATATTTGGAGTAATTGGTCCTGACGGGGCAGGAAAAACCTCACTTTTCAGAATTCTGGCCTCACTTATTTTACCCGACAGCGGTTCCGCAATTATGAATGGGTATGATGTTGTGAAAGATTATAGAAAAATCAGGCAGATGATAGGTTATATGCCCGGTAGGTTCTCGCTTTATCAGGATTTGAGTGTGGAAGAAAACCTGACTTTTTTTGCTACTCTCTTTAACACAACTATCGAAGAAAACTACCACCTTATTAAGGATATATACCAGCAAATAGAACCCTTTAAAGATCGTCGTGCCGGAGCACTTTCAGGGGGTATGAAACAGAAGCTTGCGCTTAGCTGCGCACTTATTCATAAACCTGAAATACTTATTTTGGATGAGCCTACAACAGGTGTGGATCCTGTTTCCAGGAAGGAGTTTTGGGATATGCTTGCAAGGTTAAAAGAGCAGGGACTGATTATCCTGGTCTCTACTGCATATATGGATGAAGCAAGCAGATGCGACCGAATTGCACTTATTAAAGATGGTGAGTTTATTGCAACTGACACTCCGCAAGGTATTATAGACGATTACTCTGATATATTGTTGTCAGTGGAAGGAAGCAGAATGTCGGCGATGCTGAAGGAGCTGAGGACTCATGACATGATTAAGAGTAGTTTTGCATTCGGTGACAAAATACATATCACCGTAGATGAAAGGTTACGAAGTGAAGAGCTGGAGCAACAACTGGCACATAAAGATTTCAGAGATGTGAATATTGCCCCGATAGAGCCTACTGTAGAGGATTGTTTTATGGCATTGACAAGATAACAATATGAGTAATAAAGTAATAAATGTTTCAAATCTGACTAAGATGTTCGGAAATTTCACCGCCGTTGATCATATCACTTTTGATGTGGAGGAGGGAGAAATATTTGGATTTCTCGGTGCAAACGGGGCAGGTAAAACTACTGCCATGCAAATGCTGTGCGGGATTAGTATGCCCACTGCAGGAGAAGGAACCGTAGCAGGTTACGATATCCTCAAGGAGAATGAGTTGATTAAAAAAAACATTGGCTATATGAGCCAAAAGTTTTCACTATACGAAGATCTGAAAGTCTGGGAAAATATACGACTGTTTGGCGGTATTTACGGTCTGTCTGATAAAGAAATTGCAAATAAGACGGATGAACTTTTAAAGCAGCTTGACTTTGAATCTGAGCGAAATACTCTTGTGAAATATCTCCCGCTTGGATGGAAACAGAAGCTGGCATTTTCAGTTGCCATTTTTCACGAACCTGAGATTGTTTTTCTGGATGAACCGACAGGCGGGGTTGACCCTGCAATGCGTCGACAATTCTGGGAAATGATTTATGATGC
The DNA here is from genome assembly GCA_964648775.1 of uncultured Proteiniphilum sp. Taxonomy (GTDB): domain Bacteria; phylum Bacteroidota; class Bacteroidia; order Bacteroidales; family Dysgonomonadaceae; genus Proteiniphilum. Next base: position 4,982 of record CAZYNA010000079.1, read on the forward strand.
TGCTGACCGTGGGATAACAGTTTTTGTGACAACCCACTATATGGATGAAGCAGAGTATTGCAACAGGGTGTCAATTATGGTAGACGGTCGCATAGATGCACTTGATTCACCTGCAGCACTCCGTAAACAATTTAACGCTGACTCAATGGATGAGGTCTTCAGGCAACTTGCACGTAAAGCAGAAAGGGATTGATATGAAACAATTTATAGCATTTGTAAGAAAAGAGTTCCGTCATATCATTCGTGATAACAGAACGTTGCTGATAATAATTGGTATGCCGATTGTGGAGATCCTGTTATTTGGTTTTGCCATCAACATGGAGGTACAGAATATTACTGTGGCCTTTTATGATCCTACACCGGATGCATTTACCACCGGAATCGCGGAACGTATAAAGCAAAATTCATACTTCAACTATCAAGGGAACATGCAGTCGATGGAAGAAATGGAAGAGGCTATGAGAAAAGGGAAACTGGATCTGGCAGTTGTCTTTCAGCAAAACTTCCAGGAGGAGTTAGTACACTCCGGCAACGCAGCTGTTCAATTGCTCTCTAATAGCTCCGATCCAAACAGAGGCTCAATTACCGCAACATACGCCACTGCAATTATTGCCGGTTATCAGCAAGAGCAGATGGATCTGATGAAGATTCCCTTTCAGATACAGACCGAGAACAGGATGATTTACAATCCGCAAATGAAGTCATCATATATGTTTGTACCGGGGATTATGGGACTGGTGCTGATGATTATTTGTACCATAATGACCTCTGTCTCAATAGTTCGCGAGAAAGAGCGTGGAACAATGGAAGTGTTACTTGCATCACCGCTTAAACAGGGAACTATGATTTTTGCAAAGACTATTCCCTATATGGTAATATCCTTTATTGACTTTATAATTATTCTGCTGCTAAGCTATTTCGTGTTGGGTGTACCTGTCAGCGGAAGCCTGATACTACTGTTTTTAGTTGCACTTATTTATATCGCACTTACTTTGACATATGGACTTACTGTATCAACTATTGTAGATAAACAGGTAAATGCTGTCATTATTTCGGCAATCACGGCAATGATTCCTGTGCTGATGCTCTCAGGAATGATTTTCCCCATAGATAATATGCCTCCTGTGCTTCAGGCATTTTCAGCAGTTGTTCCTGCACGCTGGTTTATAGAAGCCGTACGAAAAGTTATGATTCAGGGTCAGGGATTAATCATGATATGGAAAGAGGTGCTAATAATGATTGGTATGACACTGGCTCTGTTGGGAGTTACTATAGCAAACACTAAAAAGAGATTAGAATAAAATTTGATTTTGATGAAAACATTAAAATATTTAATAGAAAAAGAGTTTAAGCAGATGTTCAGGAATCCCTTGATTCCAAGACTAATTGTTCTGTTTCCTACAATGGTGTTGCTTGTCTTTCCATGGGCCGTAAGCTTTGAGATAAAAAACATCAAAATTGATGTGGTGGACCACGGCAAGAGTGTTTATTCCAAAAGACTGACAGATAAAGTTGCTGCTTCAGACTACTTTATATTGCATGATACACCGCCCGATTATCAAACGGCAATTATGAATATGGAGAATGGTGTTACTGATATGATACTTGAGATTCCGGCCACTTTTGATAAAGATGTGGTTAAGGATCGAAACTCAACGATAGGAATGGCAGTAAACTCTGTAAACGGTACACAGGGACTTCTGGGAAGTAATTATATTATGCAGATTGTAAACGATTTCTCATCTGAGCTGCGAGGCGAACTTATAAACACGGTACCGCCTCAACAAAGGGCTTCAATGATGAATATGCCTCTGGTTGATATTGTACCGAAATATAAGTACAATCCGGAGCTCGATTATAAAAACTTTATGATACCCGGTTTTATGGTGCTTCTGCTCACAATTCTGTGTGGTATCTTGCCGGCTCTTAATATCGTTATGGAGAAGGAAAACGGAACCATTAATCAGATAAACGTTACTCCTGTAAGTAAGATTAACTTTATACTTGCAAAATTGATTCCCTATTGGGTTGTGGGTATTGTAGTAATGATTATCTCTGTCACCCTTGCCTATTTTATCTACGGACTATGGCCGGCCGGAAGTGTGTTTACTGTTTTAATATCTGCAATAGTGTTTATTCTTTCAGTTTCCGGACTGGGAATCATAATCTCAAACTATTCTGAAACAATGCAGCAAGCCAGCTTTCTTGTAATGTTCTTTATACTGATTCTTGTTCTTCTGGGCGGCATGTTCACACCTGTTTCCAGTATGCCTACCTGGGCACAGACTATTGCAGCTGTAAATCCGTTCAATTATCTGACAAAAACATTCCGCATGCTTTATCTAAATGGGAGCTCACTTGCTGATGTTTCGGGCAATTTACTTGCTTTGGGGATGATTGCCGTGGTATTGAACGGATGGGCTGTGCTAAGTTATAAAAAGAGAGGGTGAAAAAGATAGAGTGACAACTAATCAGATGATTAAACGAAAATTAAATGAAATCTGTTATTGTGACATATTTTTTACTTTCGACAATACTCGTGCAAGGGTATGGTCAGGTAGATTCTGTGGTCGCAAATATCCATTCAATACAAAACTCAATTTCAATTCCTGAAAGAAATACAGGCAAAGCTGTAAGTATTGAAGTAGGTTTAAATATGGCAATGAGAGGGTTCAACCGTTTTTTTCTTGAAGATGAATATGCCTAAATCAACTTACGCTCTATGAGAAATAATCTTAATACTCTTCCTGTATGGGATACAAATCAATTCACAACCAACTTTATTGGCCATCCTTATCATGGTTCAATTTATTTCAACAGTGCGCGAACAAATGGCTTTAATTTTTATGAATCGATATTGTTTACACTGGGCGGTAGTCTCATGTGGGAGTATCTGATGGAGACAAAACCACCTTCGCGCAATGACCTTGGGGCAACTACTTTTGGAGGAACAGCAATTGGAGAAATATCCTATCGGTTGTCTGATCTGCTGTTAGATAATCGATCGACAGGAGTAAATCGTTTTAGCAGAGAGTTGCTTGGCGCCCTTCTGTCGCCTGCCCGCTTCATTACACGACTCACTAACGGCGAAGCATGGAAGCGTCAAAATGTAAAAGGGAATCATCTTCGCACTTCATCATATGTGCTGGAACTATATTTGGGTATAAAGACTTTTGAAGAGACATACAATGAGCTTTACACAGGTAAATTAACTGTAGGTACCGAAGTTGAATATGGCGAAATAGCAGGTTGCTCACTTAAGTCGCCCGATATGGGGTAAATCCAGTTAACGATTGGTTTAAGGATACCGTAGATCTGTTAAGACCAGTATATTACTGACTAAAGGAACTGGTACTCGCCACAGACTAATTCTTTAGTTACCTTCATCTATACTTGTTCTCAACATACCGATCTACAGAATACCTCCCTCCACCTTTAATTAAAAGAAAAATACTACCTAAAAACATAGCCCAATCAGTTCGTGAGGCGTGCATCATTTCCCAAAAACCGTCATTGTTCAATATATCTAATTTCGTAGTTGAAATGGCAACCAGCATAATAATGATGAGTGGTATACTTGCAAATCTTGTAAAGAAACCAAGTAAGATTAATAAACCAGAAACAATCTCAAATGCGCCAACAAACGACCCCATAAACTCCGGTGATGGTAGTCCAATTCTCTCAAATCGGCCGGCACCCCTAATAGCAGGATATAGAAACTTCTGAATTCCTTCTGAAAGGAAAACTACACCAACCATCAAGCGAATGATAATGGTGGTTTTAGAATTGTCTGATCTGATTAATTTCTGGTATATATTCATTTCTATAGTAATTTATTCAGTGATACCCAGTTGCGATGTAAAACATAGATGTAAAAAAAAGGGATACAGTTACCAATATATAAATTGGTTGTATCCCCTTTTAAATGAATCTTTTTTTAACCTTTACAGGCCGAGTACTTCATACCCCTCAAGTTGTTTCTCCAATGCATATGCAATTCCGTTATCCACCACCTCAATTTCAGAGGGGATCTTCGTACGGTCTACTTTTTGTCCGTTAACCGAAAAACCACATGCTTTAACCTTAAGGTTGGCATCATTAATTGCTTTTAGAATTGGCTCCATAACTTCTGGTTTAACAAGCTCAGTAACGGTCTGACCACATATAACCACTTCCATACTGTTGAAATGATACTTTTCGTCTTCTTTCATTCAATAGTTCGGTAAATATTCAATTAACTAATTAATATTCAATGTTTTATATAACACAGTTTAACATAAAAAAGAAGGTTAAGTAGCTGATATTCAGTATCTTTATAGTACGTTCAAACACTGTAAAGATGGACAAAACCAGCATACTTAACCAATATAGGGATATCTGTAGTGACGTTTTAAATAAACTAGCTACGAAGTTAAACAAAAGTTTCAAATCGTTCCTTATGGAGACATTAATTTTATACATAATCATCCCCGGTAGGATTAATTTCCTTCAAATGGGCAGATATGGCAAATCGTGTGAACAACGATTCCGCCAAAACTTCTCGAAGGACTTTGATTGGCTTTCATTTAATCTTTCCTTGTCTGAAAGGATATTAACCGGTGATCGTAAGGCGATAGCCATTGATCCCAGCTATATATCCAAATCAGGAAAGTGTACTCCCTGGATTGGTTACTTCTGGTCGGGTGCAGCCGGACAGGCAAAAAAAGGATTAGAGATTCTTGGAGTAGGTCTCATTGACATTGATAATAAAGATTGTATCAGCCTTCAGGCTGTTCAAACACCGGATAGTCAAACTCTGGAGAGCAATGATGTCAACCTGATCGACTGGTACCTTCTTGTACTAAAATCAATGGAAGAGAAACTTCACAAGATAAGTCCTTATGTGGTAGCTGATGCCTATTTCTCCAAAAACAGTTTTGCTGCCGGTTTAAAAGAAATGGGCTTACATCTTGTTAGCCGCTTCAGAGATGATGCCGTTTTATTTTATCCAACACTGGAGAAACCAACGGGTAAAAGAGGCAGACCTAAACTCTACGACGGCAAGATTGATATGGCTAATCTTGATAAATCAAGAGCTGAGAAAATCGACATTGACAACGGAGAGCTTTATACTCTGGCAGCCTACTCTAAATCACTGAAGCAGATGGTACGACTTGCAATTTGGTATTCAAAAGACGGGAAAAAGCCTAAACTGTTTTTCTCTACCAATACTGATATGAGCGGTAAAGATGTCATTGAATATTATCGCACTCGTTTTCAAATTGAATTTTGTTTCCGTGATGCCAAGTCTTTTACAGGACTTATGCAATCTCAGGCAAGGGATGTTTCA
>CAZYNA010000080.1:0-2822 GCA_964648775.1 uncultured Proteiniphilum sp.
TCCATAACTGTTAGAATTTTAATTATTTTGCGAGTTGGTTTTTTATATTTCTAATCCCTGCCAACGCTTTGGCTAGGATTGTTATTGTGATTCACCAATCGAACTGATCATTATTAGTTTCTTTAGTTCGATTTAATCCTGTAATCTTCACAGATGCGCTCTAATTGATCGAATGTTTCAATTCGGTGCGTAACTCCATTGACAATAAGAACACCAAAAATAGGCTCTGTTTCAGCAAATAGTTCATTGATGGTCACATCCAATGATTTGGCAATCTTAATCAATGTCTCAAGAGTAGGATTGCCATTTATGGATTTTGATAGGCCCGTTTCAGACATGCCAATGTTTTTAGATAACTGCTTTTGAGTCACACCCTTTTCTTTGCAAATTTCCAATACTCTTAATTTCATATATTATACTTTTAGTTTAATGCAAAGATATAATATTTCGGTAATAATATAACGTTTAGGGTTATAATTCGATAATAATAATACTATATGTTTAATATTTATGTAAATTTAACAAAATAGATCTTTGAAGTATTGTATATATAGTTACATTTGCAACATATTTATTATACTATATGTTTAACGAAACACTTGTTTTATGAAAAAACGTCATAAGATATTTTTTAAAGTTGTATCAGTTTACTTGATTTTTCAGATTTTAATGGGATTAATTAAATTTAAGCGTATCTATGAACACCAAGGAAATTACAAATTTAAGCATGCACGAAATGATTCATAACGTGCTACAATACTCAGAGGACACAAAGCTGATCCGGAATATTTGTGAGGCACTCGAAGATCGGAATTACAGGAGTATATTCCAGACCTATGAAAGTGAAATAACTTTATTCAATCAGCAGTATATAAACATTAAAAACATAAAAACATGGAAGAAAAAACAAAGGAAACGACTAATGAAGTCGAAGGTTTAAATTTTAAAGGTTTCTCATCTTTTCAGGATGCTTACGATGCCGGTAAAAAGGCAGGTTTGATAGAGGGCTACAATAGAGCATCCAACAACATTTTAACAACAATACCAAAATTACAAGATTTATTCTTGCAGACAACAATTTCATAAATTAATGAATCAAAACAAACAGAAGGAGGAAATAAATAATGGAAGAACAATTGATCAAATGTGTTAACCAATTACGTCAGGTGAACAATGTTTTAGAACTATGTGAAAGATTTTTAGATAGTGATGATGATTTTACAGAGAACACAATCAATGAAGCATCAACTAACATAGATAATGCTGCAAATGCTATTGCAAAGTTAATAGGTCGTGAAATACTTTCAAAAGAATTTTACGGTCAATCACAATATAAAATTGACGGTGAGGTTGATAAATCACTTAATGAAAAGGACCAAAAGCGAAATGCAAAGACAAAAGTCAAAAAAAGTGTATCTAGTTCAGATAAAGCGACAAAGAGTATTGATGAATTCCAGAAATTGGTCGATCAAACAGATGAGTTATTAAATCACAACAAAGTAGAAAGAAAGGATGAAGGAAATGAGTAACGTACATATAGTAAAAGAAGAGTTCATTTTAGGTCCATCATCTACTAATGTAGTACCGGTGATGTCAACAATAACCTATCAGATCCATTCCGGTGATGAGTGTGTGAGGCTTTCTTTTGAAGAGCTGAATTATATCGGTGAGACAATAAAAAAAGTTATTGAACGTGATAAGCCATTTAACGATATGATGAAAGATTTAAGAAAACAAAACGATTCTTATTAATGAGCATAATTAATCAAGGCTTTAAATTAACTATTTAAACTTATTTCAAATAACTATTTAAAACGGACGGCAAAATTTCATTAGGGGGTTCACATTGTGAGCCCTTTTTTTATACATATACCTTTCTCCTGGAGAAATTTCAAGTTGCGTATATTTTTAAATAGACTAATTCTCATGTTGGGAAAACTATTTAAAATATTAACAAACTACTTGAATTATGCCCATAAAAGAAGTAAATAACTACATTACAAAGCGATATGAAAGATGGTTAGACTATTCCAGGTATCATTGTGGAAGGCAAGGGATGGCAGATGAAGAGGGAGACCTGCTAAATGAAGTAATGATAAGTCTATTGGAAAAGCCTGAAGAGAAGCTTTTAGAGTTGTACAACAAAAAACATAAACAATACCGAGAATTGGATTACTTTGTTTTACGAATGATAAAAATGAACGCAACATCCGATACAGCACCGTATAGGCATAAAAATAAGCCAGCACCTATTGATCGTAATGTTGATTACAATTTGCTTGAAATAGAAGACATAGAAGATGACCAGTACGATCGTCCAGGCGAAATACTTGAAAAAACCCGTCTGATTAGAGAAGCATTAGAAGATCTCGAAGAATATACTGATCCTTTGGATATAGAAGCATTTTATTTCCTTCGTTTCGATGGTGAGACGGCCACAGCTTGGAAGGAAAGTAACGCAGATAAGTGCTATGAAAGAAGTACTCGAGTTGCAAATAAAGTCAAGGTGTATATTAAAAACATTGAAACCAGGAGATTGAAGATAAAATCTATTTGGTATAACTTTGCTGTTTAATTGCTAATCACCTCAAGGGTAAAACAGTCAAAATGGTTACACTTTCCTTTTGATGGACAAAGCTAATACGGATAAAGCCTTAAGAGTATTTATATTATATATTAAATTGGCGGATAAATGGCGGTAAATGAATTACGGTAATTAAGAAATAAATCAATCAGGCGGGTACATTCACCCGCTTTTTTTTATCTTTGTCAATAATATTTCAAAGTTAAAAGGTTTTCTTATTCATTCACAAGCAAAATAT
>CAZYNA010000080.1:2832-9269 GCA_964648775.1 uncultured Proteiniphilum sp.
ATATCGGATTCCGGTTCCGACGATGCGAGTTCGAATCTCGCCGGGTGTACTGCTGTAAGGGCTGTGGATCAATCGATTTACAGCTTTTTTTTAATATCACTTCCCATCCAATTAGGCACAACAACCTTAATTACGAATGAAAAAGAGGCTGTCTCTGTTATGAAACAACCTCTTCCAATTTCCAGTGGACCTGGAGGGATTCGAACCCTCGTCCAAACGAGGAATTAATTCGCTTTCTACATGCTTATCTTCACTTTAATTGTAGGGCAAGAGCAAGACTGAAGCCACCAACTCTAACCTTAGCTTTTTAATTTCAAATAGGTGCCAAAGCCTCACCTATCCTATCTCCGATTTATCTGCACCACCTTATCGGTACGCTTCGAAGCCACAGCTTCCGGGTGATGTCTTGTTCTGCCACCTGGTGGCGGAATTAAGCGTTAACCTACTGTACTTCGGTTACGCAGCAAGAGCGTAATTATTATTATTGCCAGTTAATGGTCTGCCGTTTGAGATTAAAGTGCAAACCGACAACGCACTGCATGCTTACAAACCTCTTCTACCCGCTGTCAAAACCGGTCAACCCCATATTTTAAAGAACGTATATTGCTAATTGCAACAAATAAGACACAAAAATAAATAAATGGTTTAATTAAACCAAATAATAATGGTCGGCACTAAGAGATATAATGCTTAATCTAAAAGTATTGGTAGCCTCCATTTGCATATTTTTGATTACTTTTGTAAGATAAATACGTAACAATGGTAGAGAACAAAAGTCAGCTGTTAAATTACTCAATATATGCGAGTATTTTCTTAGGCATATTTTGGGTACTAAAATATTTTTTAGTAATAATTGGAGGAAACTCCGCTTTTTTTGGTATAATCGCTAATGTATTAAGTATTGGAACACCTTTGCTTCTTTTTTATTACCTTGTCAGGTATAACACTGATATATTAGAAAGTAAGATGAGCTTTTGGCATGGTGTTCAGTTTTCAATCATTCTGTTCTTTTTTGCTTCGATATTTGAATCTGTGATAGTTTTTATACACGTAAAATGGATAGATCCCACCTTTATTTCAAATCTTTATGATGGGATAGTTGAACTTGCAAAATCATTAAATATAGGAAATAATATTACTGAACAGCTTGCAAACCAGCCTTTACCAACTGCATTTTCCTATGTTTTCAGTAATGTAATTATGGCCGATGTTTTTTTGGGACTGCTGCTATCACTGTTCCTGGTTCCATTGGCAATTCGATTTAAACCTCAACAAAAAATATAAATATATTTAACTGTATAGTAAATGGATATATCTGTTGTAATACCGTTATATAATGAAGAAGAGTCGCTCAAAGAACTTCACGACTGGATAAGGAAGGTGATGCTTGATAATAATTTCTCATATGAAATTATTTTTGTGGATGACGGAAGTGTGGATAATTCCTGGGAAGTAATTAAACAACTCAGTATAGAATCAGAGCATGTAAAAGCCATCAAATTCAGAAGGAACTATGGTAAATCGCCCGCCCTACACTGTGCTTTCCGTAAGGCTCAGGGAGATGTAATCATAACTATGGATGCTGATTTACAGGACAGTCCGGATGAAATACCCGAATTATACAGGATGATAAAAGAGGATGGCTATGACTTGGTATCGGGATGGAAAAGGAAACGTTATGACAATAAAATTACTAAGAATTTACCATCAAAGCTATTTAACTCAACAGCAAGAAGAGTTTCTGGGATAAAGCTTCATGATTTCAATTGTGGGCTCAAATCATATCGCAGGTCTCTTGCAAAGGATATTGAGATTTATAATGATATGCATAGGTATATTCCGGTTTTGGCTAAAAATGCAGGTTATACAAAAATCGCAGAGAAGGAGGTGCAGCATCAGGCACGTAAATATGGCAAAAGCAAATTTGGAACAAGCAGATTTATAAATGGTTATCTCGATTTAATGACTCTTTGGTTTTTAAATAGATTTGGTAAAAAACCAATGCATTTTTTTGGTTTATGGGGTACTATAATGTTCTTAATTGGGTTAATTGCAGTTATTGTTGTTGGTGCAACAAAGCTATATGACATGCACCATGGCAATCCATACAAATTGGTAACGGACTCTCCATATTTTTATATCTCTCTTACAATGATGATTCTGGGTACTTTGTTGTTTCTCGCAGGGTTTCTTGGAGAACTGGTCTCCAGGAACTCACCTGAAAGAAATCGTTATAGAATTGAAGAGGAAATTGAATAAAAATCTTATTATTTAAACAGTAATGAAAACAACATGTAAACTTTCTCTAAATAAATATTGGCTTTTAGTTCTGATTGCCGGCTTAACATTATCATGCAACTCAAGCGGAGAAAAAAGGAACAAACTAACATATCATCACGATACAGGAAGTATTTTTGCTACAGGTTATAATATTAAATATTCTCACAGTGAGTCTCTTGAGGATTCAATAGTTGCAGAGCTTCATCGTTTCGATCTTTCATTGAATCCGTTCAGAGAAGATGCAATAATAACAAAAGTGAATAATAATGAAGAGGTTGAGCTTGATACATTCTTTGTGAATGTTTTCCGTAAATCTTTAGAAATATCTAAAAAAACAAATGGCTATTTTGATATTACTACTTCTCCATTAATCAATGCATGGGGATTCGGGTTCAAAAACATTGATAATGTGACACCTGAGGCAATTGATAGCATATTAGAGTTTGTAGGCTATGAAAAGATATCACTTACAGATGATGGCAAGATTGTTAAAACAGACCCGCGTGTAGAAATTAATACTTCGGCTATTGCAAAAGGTTATGCATGTGATGTAATTGCAGATCTGTTAGACAGATATGGTGTGGAAAACTATATGGTGGAAATTGGCGGTGAGGTTACTGCAAAAGGAGTAAACGATAAGGGTAATTGCTGGAATATTGCCGTTGACAAACCTATTGAAGGACTTTTTGCTATTAACCAGGATTTTCAAACAGTATTGTCTCTATGTAATAAATCGCTCGCAACTTCTGGAAATTACAGAAACTTCTATATTAAAGATGGCAGAAAATATAGTCATACAATTGATCCGCATACAGGACTCCCTTCTGAAACAGATGTACTGGGTGCTACTGTTATTGCCGACGATTGCATGACAGCTGATGCATATGCAACAGCATTTATGGCAATGGGACTTGAAGCATCAATTGAGATTGCCGAAAGCGTACCAAACCTTCATTATTATTTTATTTTTGATAGTGATAATGATGGACTATTTGAGATAATTTATTCTGAGGGATTTGAACAGTTTTTTGCAGAACTATAATTTAATTTAATAGAGAAATGGAAAAAAATTATAAGCATCAGATAATTGAAATGACTCCACAGGAAGAGCCGGAAGTTTTGGTCAGTTATAATTGTTATGATACGGTCTATGGAAACTGCATAATTGCTACTACTGATAAAGGTGTTTGCTATATTGGTTTTGGCAGCGAAGACGATTTAGTAAACGAACTTATGGACAGTTATCCAAACTCTGCGATTTTTAAGCAATCAACAGAACTTCAAAAGAAGGTAGTTTCATATTTCAACGATTTTAATAATAAAATGGAAATACCGTTTCATGTGAGAGGGACCCATTTTCAAGTTGATGTATGGAAAGAGTTATTAAAAATACCAGCAGGAAAAACATGTAGCTATAAATTTATTGCCGAGAAACTGAACAAACCAAATGCAACCAGAGCTGTTGGTTCTGCAGTAGGACGGAACCCGATTTCTGTTCTCATTCCATGTCATAGAGTAATTAGATCAGATGGAAAACTTGGGGGTTATCATTGGGGACTGGAATTAAAGAAATTGATGTTAAGTCGCGAATCAGACTTAAGTGTATAATTATTATTTTAAATTTATGCGAACTCATTTATTATTATTTTTAACAGGATTATTATCAACTGTATTAGTTTTTAGCCAGGAGACTGAATCATCTTCAAATTCAAATTTTAAAATAGACGGCACATTAAAAAACAAATATGAATATGCTACCGAAACCAACATGTCTCGTTTTTCGGTTCGTAACTCACGTGTTGGCGTTCGTGGTAATGTAAACGACTTCTCTTCTTATCGTGTTCAGGTTGAGTTAAGTAATGAAGGGAGATTTCAGGTTCTTGACCTTAGCGGAACTCTAAATCCAATAAATGGTCTTTCGATAACGCTTGGTCAGACCAGTATTCCACTCTTCAATTCATACATAGTGAGCCCATCGGAAATGATGTTTGCAAACAGAACATTTTTAGGTAAATATTATTTAAGTACTCGTGACCTTGGTGTAAACGCTAAATATTCCACAAATTTGGGTGTTGTTCCATTAAAATTTGAATTGGGTGTTTATAATGGCAATGCTATAAATGACCCCGTATGGAAAAGCAATTTATCCGTTGGAGGTAGAATTGAAATCGGGAGCATGGAAGGCTTAAGATTTACAACAAAGATTTATGATTACCCCAACTACGAAACTACACATTTTCTTATTTATGGGGCCGATCTTAGATATGAAATAAATCAGTTTAAAGTGGAGACTGAGATAATGAAGAAAGAAAGCAAGACTGAATTTAATAACGAATTGCTTTCGTATTATATACAAAGTGCATACCGTGTACCATTGAAAACTAAGATGTTTAATTATTTTCTTCCTGCTGTAAGATGGGATGCAATAGATGAAAACCACGACGAGAGTGGATTTGATGCAAACAGGCTTACTGTTGGTCTTGGTTTTGGTAACACAGGTGAAAGATTTTCTTCAATACTAAGATTTGATTATGAATGGTATTTTATAGAGAATCAAATGTCTATATTTAATGCAACTGATGAAATTGATTCCAATAAGTTTACAGTAGAACTTTTGATTACATTTTAATTCTTAGAATATGGGCGATAGAGTAACACCTCAGTTTATTTCGGACTTAAAAGAAAACGAAATATTTGTTTTTGGAAGCAACCTTGAAGGGCTACATGGAGGAGGAGCAGCTGAAATAGCTCACAACAAATTTGGAGCAATTTGGGGACAAGGGGTGGGTCTTCAGGGAAGTTCTTACGGTATTCCAACCATGCATGGCGGTATTGAAGAAATAAAGCCATATATCGACGAATTCATAGACTTTGCTAAAGCAAATCCTGATCTTATCTTCCTTGTTACAAGAGTTGGATGTGGAATAGCAGGATTTCATGACTCAGAAATTGGTCCTCTGTTTGCATCTGCTGCCGATGTCCTTAATATTTATCTGCCTCAAAGCTTTTGGGATCAACTTGTTTAGTGATATAATTGTTTAACTATATAATTAACTTATGAAGAAAATTGCCACTTTAATCCTTATTGCCACGCTATTTTCATGCGAAACTATAAATAATAAAGCAGTAAATAAAACTGATTCAGACAGTAACTGGAACTCATTTAAATATCCCGAAATTAACTTTATAAATAAGGCTGAAGGAACGGAAGGGTGGGAAATTTATAATAGAATTGTACCTGATCCGGAAAAACTTATAAGAGAGAGCATATTGGGCGTGGTTAAAACTCTCTACTGGAGCCCTACGGACAGTATACCGAACATTGAGAAAATAAACTATTCTTTTGAAGATAGAAGAGGCATTTCGGCAAAAAGTGGAGGTGTGCCTGTGATTGGAATATTTTACAGTAGCAGGTGGGTTGAAACCTCTGCAAAAGAAGGAGGAGATGATAAAGTTTTGTACGAAACAGAAGGAGTACTTTATCATGAACTTGTTCATGGGTTTCAGTTAGAGCCTCAAGGCATTGGAACATATTCAACAAATAAAACATTCTTTGCTTTTATTGAAGGTATGGCAGATGCTGTGAGAGCTCACAACGGATATTTTCCTGAAGAAAATAGAAAACCTGGTGGTCATTGGATGGACGGGTATCAAACAACCGGATTCTTCTTAGATTGGCTTACAAATAAAGATAAAGATTTTCTTAGAAAATTCAATAAAACTGCGTTGGATGTAGTTCCATGGAGCTTTGACGGTACCATTAAACATGTATTTGGAAATGAATTTTCAATAGATGATTTGTGGTTGGAATATCAGGCAACTCTGAGCACTAAATAAAAGATACTTCATTACGGAAATTCTATTTTAAACTGACTACCCTTACCATCACCGGCAGAACTGACTGATATTTTTCCTTTGTGGCGAATAACAATCTGCCGGCAAAGACTTAAGCCGATGCCTGAACCGCCCGATTTTGTGGAGTAAAATGGAATAAATATCTTATCAATGGCTTCAGGAGAGATACCATGACCATTGTCTGAAACTGTTATATGAACTATTTCTCCAACCATTTCGGCTTTTAGCTCAATACTCTTTTCAGGTATTCCATCACAGGCTTCATGTGCATTTTTCAGCAGATTTATAAGTAGCTGTTCAAC
>CAZYNA010000081.1:0-9268 GCA_964648775.1 uncultured Proteiniphilum sp.
GTTATTTGTTATAATTTTGTCTTTGTTAATTAAATTTTTCTCAAGAGTTATTATTGTTATACAAAATTTAGATTTAAGTTTAAAACAAAATGTATGAGTAATGTAAAACTAAATTTAAAAAGGTTAATCGATTTACCGATTTTGACCTCTTTATTTAAGACAAGAATGTCTGTTTTCAGTGTTATGCTGGTGCTTGCACTTATTATACCTGATTTGGCATTTGCCGAAATCAATAGTATAGAACAGACAAGAAGAGAGATCTCAGGTATCGTAACCGACTCTGAAGGTCAGCCGCTGCCAGGAGTGACTGTACAAGTGATTGGTCGACAAGGTGGTGTGATCACTGACATGGATGGTCACTATACGATCCAGGCTGCTACCGGCGAAGAGCTTCGTTTGCAGTTTCTGGGTATGAGAACACTGGAGGTAACAGTGGGTTCGGGCAACACTTTGAATATGGTGATGTATGAGGATGCAGAGCTATTGGATGAGGTTACAATTACCGCTTTTGCTGTACAGAGGAAAGAGAGTGTGGTATCGTCCATTGAGACTATTAATCCCAGAGAGCTGAGGGTGCCATCAAGCAACCTAACGACTTCGTTAGCAGGAAGGTTAGCCGGGGTTATATCATATCAGAGGAGCGGTGAGCCGGGCAATGATAATGCCCAGTTCTTTGTGCGTGGAGTTACTACGTTTGGTTATGCAAGCAGTCCCTTAATTTTACTTGATGGATTTGAGGTGAGTAGTACCGATCTTGCACGTGTTGACCCTGATAACATTGAACAGTTTGCAGTACTAAAAGATGCTACTGCTGCTGCATTATATGGTTCTAAGGGTGCAAACGGGGTAATTATGGTTACAACTAAGCGTGGTGTGGCAGGTAAACCTAGAATTTCGTTTCGTGCAGACGCCCGTGTTTCAATGCCTACAAAGGTGCTTGAAACAGTGGATGGAGTTGAATACATGAGACTTTACAATGAGGCTCAGTTTAATGACAACCCTCTTCTGCCTCCTTACTACAGTGCACAGAAAATTCAGAATACAATTGACGGGCTTAATGAGTATGCATATCCTAATTTGGATTGGTATGACATCATGTTTAAGCCAAGCACTATAAATCAGCACTACAATATGAATATATCGGGTGGTGGACAGGTTGTACGCTACTATCTTTCAGTTTCATATGATAAGGACACAGGTATTTTGAGAGACAATAGTCTTAATAACTTTAAGAATAATATTGATATAGACAGGTTTAATATCCTTGCTAATATCACTATGGATCTTACACCTACAACCAAGATGGATATTAATATGAATTCTTTATTTGAGAATTTTACCGGTCCGCTTGATAATACTAATGATATTTTTGCCAGTGTTGTGGCTACTAACCCTGTGGAATTTCCTAAATTTTATTTGCCTGACGAAAAAACACAGTATGTGAAGCATACTCTGTTTGGTTCTGATGCAACCGGAAACATGGTAAATCCGTATGCAAGAATGGTTCGTGGTTATAAAGATGGGTCTATGGGACGTATTACTTCGCAGTTCTCTCTGGATCAGGATATGGGTGCTGTGCTTGAAGGCTTAATGGCCAGAGCTAAGGTATCTATTAAGAATGATAACAGATATGAGAACAGCAGAAGTTATGATCCATATTTGTATAATATAAAAAGTTATGATGAGTTCACCAATGAGTATGTACTTCAACAAGTACATCAGGGTACAGATGCTTTGGGCAATCCAATTATTACCAGAGATGGTGAATTTAGATTGTATATGGAGGGTGGTTTAACATACTCTAATACTCTAAACGACATTCACGATTTGAGTGGTTTGATTATTTATACTCAGGAGGAGTTGAAAAATACAGGTATCTGGAGGGATGAGGATAAGACGATTCAACGTACTTTACCTCAGAGAAATCAGGGTATCCGCTCGAGAATTAATTATGGTTTGATGCAGAAATATCTTGCTGAGGTGAGTTTGACATATACCGGATCGGAGAAGTTTGACAAGTCGCACCGCTGGGGTTTATTTCCTGCGTTGGGATTGGGTTATATTGTTTCTAACGAGGACTTCTGGGCACCTCTGGAGAACATTATGCCTAACTTTAAATTGAAGTATTCATGGGGTATGGTTGGTAATGACCAGATTGCCGGACCTCAGGATAGATTCTTCTTCCTATCGGATATTAATACAGGTGGAGGCGGTTATCGCTGGGGTAGAGATTTTAACTCTAACTATGGTGGTTTTAATATTAACCGTTATGCCAACCCTCAGATCACATGGGAGATTGCCAAGAAACAAAATATTGGCGTGGAGGTTGACTTCTTTAAGAACCGTGCTGTAAAACTTATTGTTGAATACTTTAAGGAAAACAGAAGTCAGATTTATCAGGCTCGTGCCAATTTGCCTGCCACTATGGGGCTTACAAGCAATGTGTATGGCAACGTTGGTGAGGTGAAGAGTGGTGGTTTTGATGGGTCGATTGACTTAAACCATTCATTTAATAGAGACGCATGGATTACCGGTAGGTTCAACTTTACTTATGCTACTAATGAATTCGTTGAAAACGAGGAACCAGAGTATCGCTGGAGCTATCTGAGCAATATTGGATGGCCAATTAATACCTGGAAGGGTTTTATTGCTGAGCGTTTGTTTATTGATGAGGCTGATGTAAAAAACTCTCCGGTTCAGGAATTGGGTAGTGTGCCTCAGGCGGGTGATATAAAGTATAAGGATATAAATGGCGACGGACGTGTGAATGATGACGACCAGGTGCATATTGGTTATCCTACCGTTCCAGAGATTACTTACGGTTTTGGTATTTCGGCAGGTTATAAAAACTTTGATATTTCTACTTTCTTTCAGGGACAAGGCAGGGTGTCGTTCTTTATTGACCCAAATGCCAAACGCGACAATCCCGACAGATTTGGTATTGCTCCATTTTCAGGACACAGAGGTGCTTTGAAGATTATTGCTGAAGACCACTGGAATCCTAACAATCCGGTATCACATGCTTTCTGGCCACGCCTTTCGGCTTCAATCAATCAGAATAACAGTAGACAAAACTCTACATGGTGGATGCGCAATGGTCGCTTCATTAGACTAAAAACACTTGAGGTGGGTTATACTTTGCCTAAAGACTGGACAGGTCCGGCTGGAATGATAAGGGTATATTTTACCGGTCAGAACCTGTTTACTCTTTCTGATTTTAAGCTTTGGGATCCTGAGATGGCTGGTAACGGAATGGCTTACCCACTTCAGAGAGTATATAATGTGGGCCTTAATGTTACATTTTAAATATTAAACTACTAGATAATATGAAGTCAAAAATATATTTTTTAAGCATAATAATAGCATTCGCAACGGTATTTACCGCTTGTGACTTTCTGGAGATTGTGCCGGATAACACTGTTGAGGTGGGCAGTCTCTTTGAGAACAGGGATAAAGCACTAAGTGCATTATCTACCTGCTACAGATATATGCCTAATCATGAGAAACTTCATGAGTCTATGTCGCTCGCAGGAGACGAGTGGGTTGGACGTCTTGATGCTGATCATGGTGAAAACAGGGGTTTGCTTAGGGGAATGCAGATAATGAGGGGTTGGAACAACTCTAATGATCCTATTCTTAACTACTGGAGCGGTGGCGGCGGTGCTACTTCGCTTTATCAGGGTATACGAGTATGTAATATCTTCTTTGAGAATATTGAGGGTGTTCCCGGTCTGACTCCTGCGGAGATTGCGGACTGGACTGCTCAGGTAAAGATTCTTAAAGCATATTATCATTATTACCTGATTAAGTTATATGGCCCAATTGTGATTGCTGATACTAATCTTGAGCCTTTCTCTCCGGTGGAAGAAGTGCGCCAGGAGCGACAAACTGTTGACTCAAGCTTTACGTATGTTATTAACCTTATTGATGAGGTTTTGTATGATGCTAATGGTAGTCCGCGCACTGAGCTTGCAGTGGAAAGAGAGAGTGCATATTTGGGTCAGATTGATCAGATGATTGCACGTGCAATTAAGGCTCAGGTGCTTATTACAAGAGCCAGCCCTATGTTTAACGGAAACTCTGAGTATTTTAGTAACTTTAAAAATAAGGATGGGGAAACTTATTTTCCGATGACATATGATCCTGAAAAATGGAAAGAAGCTCTGGATGCTGTTTCTGATGCGATTACATATTCTCAATCAAGAGGAAAGAAACTTTATACATATGAAGGTCAGCCCAAGTTCTGGGATGTGGATAACTTTGAAGAATCGGAGATTATTCAGTATACATATAACAAGCGTTTTTCAATCGTGCAAAGCTGGAACGATGAACTGATATGGGGTTACTCGGGACTGGATTATGAAGGCCAGGGTGGTTTTGCTCACGCGACTAATATGCGTTCGGTGGCCGACCCAACACAGGCAGGTTATGCATGGCAGTGGCTTGGTGCTGATTATAGAATGAATGAATTATTTTATTCAAAGAATGGCGTACCTATTGAGGACGACAGAACGTATGATTATGATGCTCGCTTGCAGATAACAGATATACCGGATGACAATTATCATAAAGGGTATATGCAAGTTGGTGAGAAGACTATCAGGCTGAACTTGAACCGCGAACCACGCTTTTATGCATGGATGCTGGTAGACAGAAGTATATTCCGCACACACGACCTTGCTAATGATGTGAAGATGAGGTATAACGAGTTTCCGGGAGGAAGAGGATCGCAGCACACAACCGACTTTTACTGGACGGGCATTGGTGTAAAGAAATTAGTACATCCGGAGTCGGGCACCGGTCACTGGGCTCGTGTGGTGAAGTTTGCTTATCCTATTATTCGTCTTTCAGACCTTTACCTAATGTATGCTGAGGCGTACAACGAGTATAACGGACCCGGACAACCTGCTTATGATTATCTGAATATGGTACGTGCAACTGGTGGCTTGCCTGCAATTGAAGAGGTGTGGAGTGACAATGATATTGTAAAAACACCCGGCAAGCATCTTACTAAGGAGGGTCTTAGAGATATTATTCACCGTGAGCGTATGATTGAGCTTTCGTTTGAAGGTCATAGATATTTTGATATTCTCAGGTGGAAAGAGGCAGACAGATACTTCTTATCGCCGGTGAGAGGTTTTAATACTACGGGTGTGGATCCTGAACAGTTTTATGTTCTTATGACTCTTCAGCCACGCAGATGGCAGACCCCTCGTGACTATTTAATGCCTTTGCCATTAAGTGACATTAACAGAAATCCAAATCTCGTTCAAAATCCGGGATGGTAATCATTATAATATTGTAAAAATATGAAACATAAATATTCATACTTAACGATTTGCTTGATCATCGTAGCACTTGTCCAATTTAGTTGTCAGGATAGCCTTGACGGGGATACTACCCCTCCGGGACAAGTGACCAATGTTGTTTTCACTCCACAGTTTGGTGGAGGTTACTTTACTTACACAGCGCCTGCTGATGAGGATTTTCTTTATACCCGTGCCGAATATACTATAGACACAGGTCAGAAGATATCCAAAACCAGCAGTGTGTATTCTGATACTTTGTTTATCGATGGCTTTGGACAGACAAAGGAATATCAAGTGAGCATCTTTTCTGTTGACAGAAATAATAATCATTCTGCACCCTTTAATATTTCAGTGGTTCCGCTTGAACCTACTACAAAGGCGGTGTTGGAGACAGTTAAAATTCTGCCCGGATTCTCATCACTGGTTGTGGACTGGGAAAACGATCAGGAGAAGAATGTTACTATCTACGTGAATGTAAAGGTTGGCAACACAGAGGCTACTAAGATTTATGCTTCTAACCTTGTCAAAGACAGGTTTATGATTGATGGCCTCTCGGGAGATTCACATGAGGTATCGGTATATATTAAGGATACTTATGAGAATCAGACTGAGGTGAAGAACTTTGGACAGATTACTCCCTATATTGATGGTCCTATTTCTAAAAAGCAGTGGAGCTTCTTACGAGATCAGCTACTTTATGGTAACAGATGGAACTATGACAGTGATCCTAACCCGTTTGAACAAGTACCTTATGAAGAATTTGCGGGTACTTATCGCAAAGATAGCATGATGAATGCACCAATGTCGCACGTTGAGGGAAGGATTGAGAAGTTTTGGGATAATGAGTATGATTATGAGCCCAAACTTAATCTAAATTACTTCAACACCGGGTCGGTGAGTTATCCATTCTCTTACTTTATTGATATGGGAAGAGAGATTGTGGGCAGTCGCTTTAAAGTTTGGCAACGTAATGCATGGGGCATGCTTTATACAGGTGAGAACGTTGAGATATGGGAGATATGGGTTAGTGATGACAAGGATCCTTCAGACGGCATTTTTGATGGCTGGGAGCTTGTGGGACAATACCGTATTGTGCAGCCTTCTAACATAATTGAGGCAAGAAATGAGGCACGTAACGGTCATGAATATATCTTCTATCCTGAGAATCCAAGGTTTACAAAGCCTTTCCGTTATGTTAGATATAAGGGTATTAAGCAGTTTGGAGGTGGTAACTCCGGCTGTACTTCTGAGATTACGATTTATGGAACAGAAGCCGATGGATCTATTATTGATGATCCTGAAACTTTAACCGGAGTTGTTGAAGGATGGGAATAATTGAGAAAACAGTAAATTATAAATATATATGAAACAATTCAAATCGATAATTATAATTAGTCTCTTACTTTTCACTATGTCGTATTGGGGCTGTGAGAGTATGGATGACAACTACAAGCAGTATATTGAGGAGTACAACTACTCGGGCAAGATTGACAGTCTGCGTGTGTATCCCGGCTTTGAGCGTGTTATTTTAGCATGGGATAACCCTAAAGATCAGAAATCCAAAACAATAAGGATTCTTTATGGAGAAGACAGTACCGAGTTAAAGTTTGATACACTGGTAGATTCTGTCAGTATT
Organism: uncultured Proteiniphilum sp.; assembly: GCA_964648775.1. Lineage (GTDB taxonomy): Bacteria > Bacteroidota > Bacteroidia > Bacteroidales > Dysgonomonadaceae > Proteiniphilum. The sequence continues at coordinate 6,946 of CAZYNA010000081.1, forward strand.
GAAGGACTTGATGCCGGAACGGGTTATGAGTTTATAGTTTATACTCAGGATCAGTACAACAACCTTTCGGTGCCTACTTATATTACAGCTTTTCCTGTTTCGCAGGCATTTGTAGATGCTCTCACTCCGCCCATGGCAGTTGTGCAGGCAATTGGACCAGATCAGTATGTAACGATTATGGGAACATCTAACGTGCTTATGAGCTTCTCGGGAAATATAGAGTATTCGGTAGTTGGTCCTGATGGCTTCGCAATGAGTGATAATCTGTTTTTGCCTGATGCTATCGGAGCATCACAGATTGACATTCCTGTATCGTCACTTATTCCTCTTCCTTTCTTGCCGGTTGGCGAGTATACTTTTGAGGTGGAAGTATCTGTATTTCCGATAATGGGTAATCTGGTTTCAGTTGATGAGGTGCCACTTTCGAATCAACAGACAATTACTGTGGATCCGGTTGTAATCAACTTAATGAATATACCGGGAACTATTTCTGACAGATACAATACAGGCGGTGGTGAAGGTATTGCTATGCTTGTGGATGGAACTATTAACACTAAGTACCTTACCGGTGGAGCTGCTACCTGGATGATGTGGAAGATGGACCGTGAGTTTATTGCGACTTATTACACTCTTACTTCAGGTAATGATGCTCCGGAGAGAGATCCTAAAAACTGGATTCTTGAAGGTTCTAATGATGGGGAAAACTGGACAGAACTTGACAGACAGGATGAAGTGAAGTTTAACAGCCGTTTCGAGCGCAAAATATTCCTCATTAACAACACTACTCCTTACTCTCATTACAGACTTAATGTTTCTGCATATAATGGATCTAATCTGTTTCAGTTAGATGAGTGGACACTGTATTACGACAGTGCACAGTAAGCAAGTAAAGTAAATAATTTTAAATAATACGAATCCGACTATTGCTTCATACATTATGAAGTTAGTCGGATTCGTTTGTTGATTTTACAATTAAGTGATTGTATCATAAATTTAAGGACGTAATCGTATTTTTATATCCAATCACATATAAATTAAATTATTTAGCTGCTTTATATGTAATTGAATATAAATTCATATCTTTGCATCAAATAAATGCAAAAGCATATAATTATGGCTCTAAGTTTAGCAAAGTTCGTAAAGATAAAGAGGAAAGAAACGGGACTTACCCAGGAGGAATTTGCTGATAAGGCAGGTGTGGCGCTTACTGTAATCCGCAAAATTGAGCAGGGTAAAGAAAATCTTAGTTTACAGAAAGTGAATCAGGTACTTATGATGTTTGGTAATAAACTTGCGCCGGTTAACCATAAAGATATTGAGGAATGAGGCAAGGAGAAGTGTTTTATCAGGATTATTTGGCAGGAATAATAACTGAAACAGATGATGGGGAATTTCTTTTTGAGTATGATAAAGATTATATACAACGTTTCCCTGATCAGGAGATTACATTTTCCATGCCGATTACCGACAAAGTATATAAGGACAATAGGCTATTTCCTTTTTTTGAAGGTCTTATCCCCGAAGGATGGCTCCTTGAGATTGCGACAGAAAGCTGGAAGCTTAATCCTAATGACAGAATGGGGTTATTACTTGCATGTTGTAAAGATTGTATTGGTGCTGTAAGCGTAATCCCGTTAAAAGACGAAAGCTATGAGTAAAAAGTGTTTATACTGTTATAAGGAATTGAATACTAAGGGAGATTACCATACTTCATGCTGCACAACTTTCTTTGGATCATCTCTTCCTCCTGAATTGGATTACACTATGGATGAAATGGCTGAATTAGCAAAAAAGGTGGTGGAAAACTCAGTAACGGTTCCCGGTGTTCAACCAAAACTATCATTAGGGTTTATTAATGATGTTTTAAATAGCGGAAACCGAGGCAGATTAACGGTTTTGGGTGCTTTAGGGGGTAATTATATTCTCAAACCTCAGAATAAAATTTTTCCTGAAATGCCGGAAAACGAGCATCTGACAATGAAGATGGCAGATGTTTGTGGAATATTGGTTGTCCCGTCTTCACTTATTCGTCTTAAATCAGGTGAGCTGTCTTATATCACAAAAAGAATTGATCGTACCGAAACAGGCGATAAAATTCATATGCTTGACATGTTTCAAATCCTTGAAGCTTTTGATAAGTACAAGAGCTCCATGGATAAGGTAGGAAAGGCAATAGCGGACTACTCTACTAATACTCTACTTGACTTACTTAGGCTTTTTGAAGTTACAGTTTTCAGTTACTTAACAGGCAATAACGATATGCATCTTAAAAACTTTTCCATGATTCTCCTTGATGATGAATGGACATTTGCTCCATCTTATG
>CAZYNA010000082.1:0-9236 GCA_964648775.1 uncultured Proteiniphilum sp.
ATTTTAAGATATAAAATCAACGAAATGCAACACATTAATCTAAGCTTAGCACTGGTTCTCTTAGTGGCATTGGTTGGGTGCGGAAGGGACAAACAATTAAATGAAGAATTGGTGTTTTTTGATGTTTCGAAGAATTATCCTGAAAAAGAAATTTATATTCAAGATATTGGAGAAGTTGAATATGTGACACTTGAGGTTAACGATGAATTTTTGTACTCATATATACTTGGAATCAGTGATAATTATATTATCTGTGGAAACCATGTTGATAAAAGCTTCCTGTTTTTTAGTCGTACAACAGGAAAGCCGATAAGTAAAATTAATGCTTACGGAAATGGTCCGGAAGAATATAATCTTACTGCTGCATCAGTATATTCTGAGGAAAAAGATGAGTTTTTCATCCTTGATTATCCTATTGGAATAAAAGTATATGGTAGAGATGGTTCTTTCAAAAGAGAATTAGAGTTTCGTCAAGGCTCATATATAGGAGGACCTGAAGCTTTTTATGATTACGATGAAAATAATCTTATGTTCTATGATGGATTTCAGGGCACACTTAATGAATATCCAACTTCTTTTGTACTGATATCGAAACAAGATGGGCATACAACAAAAGAGATTGAAATACCCTATGAGAAGAAAATAAGCCTGATGTTTACGCGTAAATCGGATGGAAGCGCTATTGTAGGTTCTATGCCAAAAGTGTTTTTTGCTGTTCGAAACGAAAATGATTTTTTACTGACAGATTACTCCACTGATACAGTTTATCGCTTTACACCTGAACACAATCTTATTCCTGTACTAGTGCGGGAACCATCAATACAGGAAATGAATTCTAAAATTATACTTCATAGTTGGTTAGAAACGGCAGATTATTTGTTCTTAACTACTAATAAGTTAGAAATTGAATGGGATAATCCTGGAGAATTTAAAGAACAAGGTTATCTAATTGAGAAAAAGACAGGCAGTATTTACCAATCTCGTGTACTGATTAAGGATTATAAAGGGAAAGAAATAATATTAGGCCTATCTGTTCTTTCACGATCACTACAAGATACACAGATTGGCTATATAAGTTTTCCATCATATGAATTAATCGATGCAAATAAAGAAAATAGAATAAATGGGGAGTTGAAAGAAATTGTAGATCAACTGACTGATGATGATGGATATGTAATAATGATCATGAAATTTAAAAACAAGAGAAATGAAACACATTAATCTAATCTTAGCACTGGTTCTATTAGTGGCATTGGTTGGGTGCGGAAGGAACAAGCGATTAAATGAAGAATTGGCATTTTTTGATGCTTCGAAGAATTATCCTGAAAAAGAAATTAATTTAAAAGATATTGCAGATGTTACTTATGTTTATTTAGATTCTGAAAGTGATGATTATCTATTTAAAGGTAGTATTGATTATGTCACTCAAAACAGAATTGTTGTTATAGACCGCTCCTCGCATAGTATTTTGTTTTTCTCAAAAGAAGGAAATCCCGTGTCGAGATTTAATAGAAGGGGACAGGGACCTGAAGAGTATTCTGATGCCGCAAACGTAATGTACGATGAGGCAAGTGATGACGTGTTTGTATCACCCGATTTCAGTGATCACATTATGGTGTACTCTTCAGAAGGTGAATTCAAGAGAAAAATTGCTCTTCCACAGATGAATATAAATGGACAAATGGCGTTATTCGATGATCAATCCATATTAGTGTATGACAATACTAAACTATGGCAGGCTATTATGCAAAATGTGCCTGGAGAGATGGCTATTGATTCAACTTTTTTCCTTATTTCCAAAACAGATGGGACTGTGCTGGAATATATTCATTTACCAAATAAAAACATCGATTTAAGTTATAAGGATTTGGGAGGATCTTTTATTGCTCAAGTCAGCTATGGGCGTGTGAGAAAAAGCTCTGATGGACTGCTCTTGTACAATCCGGAAAGTGATACCATATTCCATTTCAGCAAAAACGGAATATTATCACCTTATTTATACAAAAAACCATTGCTGAGTGAATCTAATCAAAAGATTGTTATGGATATTTGCTTAGATACGGGTAAACTTCAATTTATATCTACTTATTCTTATGCAACAACTGGAAAATCTCCTACTCCAATATACTTTTTGCGCAACAAGGATACTGGTGAAATATTCCGTCAGAAAATAACTATATCAGATTATGAGGGAGAGGATTTTTTTGTTAATCCTCGTCTATCACATTATTTTGAAAAAGGTTTCCTCTTTGAATTAGATTTTAGCAAGCTCGAAGAAGCTTATAGCGATAACAAATTAAGTGGGAGGTTGAAAGAATTAACAGCTTCACTCATTGAAGATGAAGAGGTAAATAATATTTTTATGCTTGTTGATTTTCACAACTAATAGTATACTATTAGTTTTAGTTTTTGAAATTGTTTTTCTTGGATCGTGTAAAGTAAAGTTGATAAGAAATTTATGATATACGGACAATAACAAGCTATCGGTTTTGGTAATAGAAATAAAAGATTAAATATTTGATTTAAATGAATAAATTATTGAAATGTAAATCTGTAAACTTAGCATTTGTCTTAGTTTTATTAATTATTTTCTTTGTATCGTGCAATAGCAGAATGAAGAATGCCGAATTAATCACAATAGATGTAAGTAAAAACTATCAGGAGCTTGAAATAAGCTTGAGTGATATTGGAGACATTGAGTACCTTTTGCCTGAGGAGGATGATGACTTTCTCTACAAAGGAAATCCCCGGTTTTTTACTGACAATTATATAATAATTGAAGACTGGTCTACTGGCGATATAATGTTTTTCTCGGCTAAAGGAGTGCCATTACATAAGTTCAACAAAAAAGGTGGTGGCCCCGGAGAATATCCTTATTTAGGTTCGTTACTTTATGATGAATCAAAAGATGAGCTGTTTATTAGAAGCGAAGTGAAAATATTTGTTTATTCTGCTAAAGGTGAGTTTAAAAGAGAACTGCAGCTCCTGGAAGGATCCTCAATTGTGGAAATGGTGGAGTTTGATGATAACTCACTAATAATATATGATTTGGCGAGAGTTTATGATACTGATTTCACTATTATATCCAAACAAGATGGTAGTATCGTGCAATCTGTTGGTCTTTACCCTAACACTAAGCTTGATGTATATTTGATGGAAATGGAAGGAGACGTGATTGTTAGTATGACAGTAGGTCCGTCAAGTAATATCGCGAAGCACGAGAAGGGATTATTGCTTACTGAATATTCTTCTGATACAGTGTTCTTATATACCTATGATAATGTAATCGAACCATTTCTTGTGAGAACCCCTGAGATTCAGACAATGGATCCAATAATCTATCTAAATTCTTTGGTTGATACTGAAAAGTATCAGTTTTTCCAGACAGTGAAGGTTAAAAGAGAGAACAATGGGTTTCCCTCGGTAGCTTTAATGAGAGATAAGGAAAGCAATAAAATATATACTCAGAAAATAGTTTTGGATGAGTATCGCGGCAAGGAGTTAAATATCACACCCTATAACATAAGAAGCAGCTCGAATTCGGATGTGGCTCTTTTTGTGTTTGATACAGAAGAAATAAGTGTGGCAAACAGTGAAGGCAAATTAAGCGGTAAGCTCAAAGAGATTGCCGATTATGCCGAGGAGACAGACAATGGCAATAATGTGTATATGTTCGTGAGGTTTTAATTAATTGATTTACCTTACAAAGCATATGTAACAGTTCACAAATTTATCCTATTATCGCAATAATTTATAAAAATATAATATGAAGCTTGATAACGCATTTAGATCCAATAAAACACTATTTTTAATTGTTACAATATCCATTATTGCACTAACGTCATGCAACTCATCTACTGAGAAGACACATAACCGTAGAAACAATATTGCAGATGTAAATGACATGATCAAAGAGATAGATATTGAAGATGTAATGATTGGCTCAACTGCAAGGCTTTATATAATGGATAAATACCTGATTATTTGTGACCACAAGTCTATGGACAAACTTATACATATATTCGATAAAAGCAATTTTAATTACATCACAAGTGTTGGTTACGTGGGGCAGGGACCGGATGATATAACGATATTAGGACATGTTGGTGTTAATGAAAGAAGAAATGAATTTTATGTTTCTGATCACGGTAAACTAAAGATATTAAGCTATAATATCGACAGTGTACTTACAAATGAAAATTATAGCCCTGAGACTAAGATTAGCATGAATAAAGCTCAGTTTCCGGATAAGTACCAAATACTTGATGAAACTACAGCTTTAGGAATTATAATTGAACCCACAGGCAGTCATGAGTTTAACCAGTTAACTGCAGTGTGGAATATGCAAACAGGTGAAATAGTGCCAATGAAATATATCCATCCCGATATTAGTAATAAACGTATTACAATTGCTGCTTCTGTTGATGAAGGGATATATGTTGAATGCTATTCACGACATGACCTTATGTCTATATGCGATTTGGAAGGGAATTTACTACATAATGTCTATGGAAATAACTGGAGTAAAGACTCAGATGAAACTCATCATTATGGTTTTGTGGAGATTTGTGGTGATAAAATATTTGCTTCCTACTCGGGAGGTAATAGGTTTTCAGACGAATACTATCCAACCTTAATACATGTTTATGACACAGAGGGTGATTATATCAAAACACTTGATATTGGTTATAGAATTTCACATTTTTGCTATGATAAGCAAAACAACAGATTAGTATTTAATTTTGAGGATATAATTCAGTTTGGATATTTGCAATTAGAAGAAGAAACAGTTTTATAATATATGATTAAGAAATATATATTCATCTCTATTATCATCTGGCTCCTATTATCCTGTAATAATAGAGAAACAACGACTATGCAACCTTTTAAAGAAATTATGGAGGTGCTCAATTCTTCTACTGTTTAAAATCTGATGGGGGAGGTGAGTATGGAAATATTGTTGAAGTTTATGATAAAACAGGAAAAGGTATTACTAAAATAGAATTAGATAAAATGGTTCTTTCTATAGAATTGGATGAAAACAACAACCTGTGGGGTTATTCGCCAAAAGATAATTCAACGGTCTTATATAAATTCACTGATATTTCGATCCCTACATAATATAGCACCAATTTTGAGTTATATTTACATACAAAACGCTTATTACGAGGAGACTCTGTTATATACTTCAAGTTGTAATGCTTTTATCTTCTTGCAAAAAGCAACCCCTATTTAGATGTTTTACAGTAAATAAAGATAAAAATACAATTTATGGTTTTGACCAATTTAATGAACAACTGGGTGAGTTTAATTAATTGAATTTAATGAGGTTAACATTAATACTTAAGTTGTAGTAATAAATTCAATCACGAAAAATAATAAAATAACATGAAATCGAATTTAAGTATAATATTATTTACTCTAATCTTATTATTTAAAACTTCATTTTTCTTGTCATGTAAACAGAACAATAGAACTGTTGAAAGAACAAATGTTGATTTTGAAGTTGTAACCGATAGTATTTATTCACGGTTACCAAGCACATTGTTAAAAACAAAGGATTATTTAGTTTGGCACGATGCATTTGGCTCTGAAGGTTTTATTCATATAGTTGATATTCAATCTGGAAAAGAAGTTGGTACTATGGGAAACACTGGACAGGGACCGGAAGAATTTAATACCCCTGTTATATCGTCCGGACCAGATAATAACATTTTTGTTTTTGACCTTAACACAAATCATCAAGCATATTTTTCAATTGATAATTTACTATCCGACAAAAAAAATTATATCAAATTTGAAAACAATGAATATGATGGAATTACAAGAAAAATACAATTAGACAAAAATCGATTTGTTATTTTACAGCCCGAGGGAGATAAACGTTTCCGGCTTTTGAATTCAAACATAACAACAGAGTTTGGTGCTCCAATTATTGAAGGACCTGATTTTGATAACAAGTATAGTATTAATCAGGGCAGCATAGAATACAATTCAAAAAAAAATAAACTTGTGTATGCTTCTTACAGATTTCCGTATATTGAAATATATGATATAAAAAATGATGAAGTATCTTTAAGTTTTTCAAATGTAATACCAGAGAATTTATACCAGAGAAAAGGATCTGAAATTGTGTTCGGTAGAAATAGAACAGGCAGTATGGATATGACACTTACAAAAGACTATATTGTTACAGTTCAGAGAGATTATGAAACAGATGATATTGAAGAGTCCACTGTTGGTATGGATTTTAGCAAATTGCCAAAAACATTGTTTCTCTATGATTATGATGGAAATTTAAAGAAAATTGTTAATGTTAATATCCCAGTATTCGGAATTGCAGGTGATATAAATAATAATGAAGTGTATGCATTGGGTACTGCACCTGAATTTGTAATAGCAAAATTTAAGCTTTAGGCATTACCGGATTATTTGAGAAGCAAGTAAATGAAAATAATATCATTCATAATAATCTTTCTCGCTGGTCTGCAAATAAGTTGTAGTAAGCAGAGCAAGAGTGATTTTTTGTCTAATACAACTTTTGTTAAGGGAGAGATATTAAATATTGATTGCTTGATTGGCAGACCAAATAGATTAGCATCCCATGATACATTATTGTTTATTTATGACCCATTTGAGTCAGAGATAATGACTGTATTAGATGTACGGGATAATCATTAGCCTTAATGGAATCTGTTCGTATTAATGAACGTCCGGCAAATGTAGTTGCAACAGAAGATGCTCTGGTTGGTATTGGACCTTTCGAAGAAGGGCGTTATCACATATACGATAAAATGGGTGAGTTAGTTAATCATATAGGCTCATACCCAGCAGATGATTTACCGGAAAGTGCTCATGCACGCTTTTTTTTGTATCAGGGAGATCTCTGCTCGCAACCCGGAGGAACTCATTTTGCCTTAGGGAGCAGCTATTCTGATAATCTGGAGTTTTATAAGATCAAAGAGGGAAAAGCAGAATTATTGAAAAAATATGGAGCAGGAAATAAAGTTCTGGCTCAATTTAATGATAGAATTCAACTCGACGATAACTGCCTTTTGGGTTATAAGAGTTCTTATGCTACTGATAAATATTGCTATATGCTTTACTCAGGGAAAACTTATGCAGAAAATGACCACAGAGTATCGTGGGGAGAAAATATTTTCGTCTTTGAATGGAATGGTGACTTCGTTAAATCTTTTCGACTGAACCATGAAATTCTAACATTTGCAGTTGACGAAACAAATGAAGTGATCTATGGTATTGTTTTACATGAAGAAGAGGCAGGCATAATGAAATTTGAGATTTAAAAATGAATAGATTTGATTGTATGAAAAAATACGCATTAATTTTCACTAGTATGTTGTTATTCAACACTACCGTGAAACTAAGCGCACATGAACATGGGCGGGATTCAACAGTTACTTCCGCAAAGAATCACTTAGAGAAAAAAGCAACTGAATCCTCTAAGAGAGAAAAGGGTATTTTATCAGATGCAACAGGTGATATTACACATAAAATTAAAAAATTATTAGTATCTGTAACAGAACATACTCTTGAGCTTATTGATTACTCAACATTAATACCAACACAAAAAAAAAGGATAAAATTATCTAACTATAAATATGATTTTGAGCAAGGTGAAGACTGGGCTACAAGTCAAAAAAATAAAAATACAGAAAATGGAGTGAGAAGAATTTCTGTAACGAATGATTTTATATATCTTTTGTACGACCCAAATAAAGATAATTATAGAAAATTAAATACAGAAATATGGATTTTTGATTGGGAGGGAAATCCTCAAAAAAAAATCATTCCAAACCATTTTATTGAAACTTTTTGTATTGATATCAATGATAATTACCTTTACGCAATATGTAATCTCACTGATTACACATTGTTTAGAATAAACTTAAAGCACTAAAAATATGAAATCAATTAATTACCTGCTGTTAATTTTAGCATTCATATTCTTATTCAAGAATTGTGAAACAATAAAAGAAAATGATCAAGTACACTACATGACAAAAAATAACTTATTGACATTCAGCAAATTAACTGCTGGGAAATTTGGAAAATAGACTGATATTCAGTATCTTAGAGGAATAATCACTACAAAATTTCTCTATGGATAAGAATATCAGTCCTGAGCGTAAAAGTAATCAATTGGCAGAACTTTTGAATGAAAATATGAAAAAAAGTGGCACACAAATGAACAAGGCGCGTGTCAGGCTTATCTCGATGGTCATCCTGGCCCTGTGCAAGGTGCAGACGGTGAGCTTCCACAAACTCGCCCTTGCGTTCGATTCCACAAGCACTGCGGACTCGTCGCTGCGCCGCCTGCAGCGGTTCATTGCCGGCTTTGACCTGTGCAGTGATTTGATTGCCCGCCTGATATTCGGCCTGCTACCCGAAAAAACGGGTCTCAAACTGGTCATCGACCGCACCAACTGGAAGTTCGCAGAACAGAACATCAATATCTTCATGCTCGGCATTGCCTACCGCAACGTGGCTTTCCCGCTGATGTTCACGATGCTGGACAAGAAGGGTAACTCGAACAGTGAAGAGAGGATCGCCCTGGTCAACAGGTTTATACGGCTCTTCGGCAAGGAGTGTGTCGACTGCGTGATGGCCGACAGGGAGTTCGTCGGGGAGAAGTGGATCGGGTACCTCAACCGCGAGCGCATCAGGTATTATATCCGCATCCGCAACAATTTCAAGGTGTTGCTGCCCCACAAGGGGGAAACCATCCCGGTCAGCTGGCTGTTCAACCGCCTGGAAGCCGGGGAGTCCATGCATTATCCCAAAATCGTGGAGATCAACGGCCGCTACTGTTACCTCTCGGCGACCCGCACCCGCAAGCGCAACGAAGAACCGGAGCTGCTGGTGATCATCAGCTTCAACCGGAACGAACAGTCATTACTCAATTACAGGGAACGTTGGCAGGTCGAGACGCTGTTCAGATCCCTAAAATCCAGCGGGTTCGATATCGAGAACACCCATTTGCAGGATGTCCGCCGGATTGAAAAACTGCTTTGCCTGGTGATGATAGCGCTCGTGTGGTGTTATAAGGTGGGAGACTATCTGGACAGCAATGTCAGGCCCATTCCCATAAAAAAGCATGGCCACCGGGCAAAATCGGTATTCAAATATGGGTTGGAATACATCTCAAACATCCTGTTGAATAATGAAAGAGAGGGGTTTAAGGCTGTTTTGTTGAAAATTGTCATGTAGTGTAA
>CAZYNA010000083.1:0-8687 GCA_964648775.1 uncultured Proteiniphilum sp.
ATAGGTGCTATTTTTGCTCCTTTCCTTGCAATGGGCGTTAGAAACTGGTGGGTTGAGAAAAACGGATTCGTTTATATTGCAGATCTTCCCGACCTTATTCACCAATATCTTGGTAATACTATTACTCCCGAAGGAACAAGCAGGCTTCAGCAACTTGCAGCAGATGTTGGCGTGGCTGATATCTCAGTTTTTGCCAACGAATACCTGAACGTATTTACAACAGGATTTCACTATGCATTTGCAGTTGCAATTATAGCCATGCTTATATCATTGGTTATTTACATGTTTAATAAGAAAAGATTTCCGGATCCTGCAAACAAACAGGTTAACTCTAAAGATGGAACACCTGTAATTGATGAAATGGATATTAAAGAGGTTAAGCAGCGCTTATATGCTTTATTTGCTGTGTTTGCAGTTGTGATATTTTTCTGGTTCTCGTTTCACCAAAACGGACTGACTCTTACTTACTTTGCTAAAGACTTTACCGATCTTAGCCAGATTAAAATAAACCTTGGTTTTGCTACTCTTGAAGGGGTGGAGATATTTCAGTCGATAAACCCATTCTTTGTGGTGTTTCTTACTCCTATAATAGTTGGTTTCTTCGGCTGGCTCAGAGCAAAAGGAAAAGAGCCTTCTACACCAAGGAAAATTGCAATTGGTATGGGTATCGCTGCATTAGCATACGCAGTTATGTCGTTAGGCTCAATGGGATTACCTCTTAAAGCTGAGGTTGACGCAATGGGAGGTTTACCAAACGAAGCACGTGTAACACCATGGTTACTTATTGGTACATACTTTATTCTGACAGTTGCAGAGCTGTTTATCAGTCCGCTCGGTATCTCATTTGTATCTAAGGTTGCACCTCCCAAATATCAGGGAATTATGCAGGGTGCATGGCTTGGTGCTACAGCGATAGGCAACAGTCTCCTCTTCATCGGAGCAATATTCTACACTACCTTCTCAATGTCTGCTACATGGATGGTATTTGTTGTTGCATGTCTCATATCCATGTTCACTATGCTTGCAATGGTGAAATGGTTAGAAAGAATTGCTAAATAGAGATTCTATTATATTCACATTGTGCAGGAGCTTTCCAATTATATTTTTAATTGGAAAGCTTTTTGCTCATAATAGCAGATGAATATTCAAAAAGGTCTGTGAATTCTTTAGAAAAGCCTTGATTAGCCTCAGCGTTAATAACAACAAATTTTGTCTTTTCTCCTTCGGTTAAATTGATTGTGTAAACAGTTGAATTGTCTGAGTTTTCATCAAACCCGTAAGAATCATTAAGGTTGTAAATATCACTATTTTCCAAAAGAGATTTAAGTTTTACAAACTCATCCTCAGTAAGCTTTCCTTCACTAATATCATCGTTATTGGATTTTGCATATCTGTCGAAAAACATATTCTGCTGCTTCACATTGTATGTTGAGTCGTTGTTAACCACAAGTTCAACCCTGAAATTACCAGTATTCTCCATACTGAAACTGTAAGTAAAATCAGTCAGTTCTATCTCAGTATTACTGTTTTTAGAATTACACCCGGTAAAAAATACTGCAATCGAAGTTAAAAGTATTAAAGCAATAAATATTTCTCTTTTCATAAAAGTAAAGCAATAAAGTTATTAATTAAAAAATGATCAGATATTAAATAAGGGAGGTTGCCCTCCCTTATTCATTGATAAATAATTAGTTCTATCTCCAGGGTGCAGGCTGAACCAGGTATGGATTACCGTTTTCATCATTACCCATTGTCTGTATTTGCGCTTCGGGAAGCGGGAACATTGTTTTAGCTGCATCTAATACAGCAGCTGTTCCAAATTTTGGAATAAAGTTTTGCTCAAATTCAAGATATTCTTTCAATGCAGTATTCATGTATGTTCCGCCCCAGCGAGACAAGTCAAACCAGCGCTGTCCTTCCATAGCAAGTTCTAATTTACGCTCCATTCGTACAGCCAGTATACATTCGTCTTGATTAGAAAATGTAGCGTGTGATGCGGGATAGTTTTCAACTCTATAATTTGCAGCAGGTGTAACACCATCCGGAAGATAAATTATATTATCAGGATGTGCAGCTCTTGTGCGAATCTGGTTTACATAACCCATAGCAGCTGCAAGTTCACCATCATTTGCAAGACATTCTGCATATTGAAGTAAAACATCTCGAAAACTTAGATACTGCAGATTCATTGCTGAGCCTGGTGCCCATCCATCATGAAAGCCACCATGTGCAAGCCCTGCATCCAATTCCTCTTTACTAAAAACATGCTTTTTAGGCATATAAAAGCCACCATTAACAACGTCTCTAATCCAAGCGTTTTGTGGTAGTCCCCAATCTTTGTAAGGAATATTAAAACGGCCAATTGCAAAATCTAAACGAGGATCTACAGGCATACCACCATTTACAGAAAGGAAACCTTCACCTGTATTTCTTGATGATACATATGGTGCATTTCTATAAGATTTATCAAGTAATGGCAATCCATTTGCATTAACTTTAAAAGAGTTTGCCAACTCATTTGATGGTTGATAAAATCCACAGCATCCTCCCGGACCACCACCATGAGGATAGCAAAGCGACATACCGGAATTAGCATTCTGAGACTCTGCCGCAAACTGAACTGCAAAGATGGATTCTTTACCGTTATCATTAAAGCTGTTGAAGTTATCATCCATTCTATCTTCAAGTCCATATTTAACCCCCTGAGCGGTTACACCATTATCAATTACATCTTTTAAAATTGGCTTGGCAGCTGCCAAATCCCCTCTTTGAAGAAGAACTTTTGCTTTTAGAGCTTTTGCAGCCCAAGAATTTGCTCTTCCAGGCATATCTTGAGTAGCAGGCAGGTTTGCAATTGCAATGTCAAGGTCGTTCAGTACATTGGGATAAATATCTGCGTCGTTATGTACTTTTGGGTCATTATCTGTATTACTGTCATCTACCCAAGGCAAATAAGGGCCAAACACTTTTATTCCTTCAAAATAGAAAAGTGCTCTTAAGAAATGTAGCTCTCCATATCTTGAATTTACGAATCCTTCAGGTAAATTTTCAGTTTCAGCTAATGTTTGTAAAGCCACATTTACACGCTTAGCTCCCTTATACATCCATACATATTTCTCGTTGATATAACCGTTGGTAGGTAATACACTGTAGGTTTCCATTGTATTTAGCACTGCCTGGTCATTGGCATCCGATCCCTTGTTGGCATCACCGCCATACATTCCTCCAAAGGTCCAGTTAAATGGCGAGGCTCCCCAACCATTTTCAACCAAGTTTGCATATGCAGTAGTTGTAAGAAGATCAATCCCTGTTTGATTCTTCAGAGCGTCCTGATCAATACTTCCCAGTGGAGCTTTATATAGAAAATCTTCTCCACATGAGCTAAGCAACAGTGCGATCAAAACAAAAAACGGAACAATTATATTTTTACTCTTCATATTCAATATTTTTAAAATTCAAAGTTAAGACCAAATAAAATGCGCATTGTAGTAGGCCAGCTTCCGGCATCAAGGCCTCTTCTTAGGTCAGCTCCACTACCGGCACCTGTTTCCATATTTGTAATTTCAGGATCCAATCCATTGTACTTAGTCAGAGTCAGTAAGTTTTCGGCCTGTACATATAGCCTAAGGTTTGAAATAGTTAGCCTTCCTACTAAATCTTTAGGAAGAGTATATCCAACAACAAGATTTTTTAGTTTTAGAAAAGATCCGTCTTCAACATAATATGATGATGTTACAGCTCCACCCCAACTATCAGAAGAGTCGAGTATTGGAAGAATAGCTTTTGAATTATCTGCTCCTAAAGTCCATGATAGGTCTCTCATTCTCACAGAACGGTTACCTCCAAATAAAGGGAAGTCTGTAAAATATTTAGTGTTATTAAACAGATCATTTCCGATTGTTGAATACCAGAACATGGTGAAATCCCAGTTTTTATACGATAGGGATGCATTTAAACCTGCTACCAGATCTGGGTGCGGATCACCAATAACAGTACGGTCTGCACTATTAATCACTCCGTCATCGTTTACATCCTCAAACTTAAACTTACCAACATAAGATTTTGGTGCATCGGCAATTGCAGTTGCAGTAGTTCCATATGGTACCGGTGAACTCAAAACATCCTGTTCGTTTTCATAAAATCCAATTATGTTGTAACCAAAAAAGTGTGAAATAGGCAAATCTTTTATTGTTCTTGTCACAGATGTAGAAAGTCTATAACCATTACCATAAATAGCGTAATCATCAGATGTTGAAAGGCTTAGTACTTTGTTTTTATATGTAGAAAGATTGAGTCCAAGATCCCAACCAAAATCACCTTTTCTGTCTGCATAGTTGAAGCTGAAATCAAGTCCTCTGTTCTGCATATCTCCATAATTAATATAGGGTGCACCTGGTTCTCCGGCAAGACTAGAGTAAGCAGCTGCAATAAGCATATCCGAAGTCACTTTATTATAGAACTCAAGTACAGTATTAAATCTACCCTGTCCGAAAGTTATATCTAACCCCACGTTAGTCATCTTAGTAGCTTCCCATCTTGTTGCAGGGTTACCGTATGTAGACAATCTGTAACCACTCTGACCACCAGTATTACTTCCACCAAGGTCGTAATTGGTTCTTGTGGGCTCAGTTGTGAAAAGCATAGCAAAATTTGTTGCACGTGGAATTTCAGAGTTCCCTGTTAATCCATAACCAACACGAAGCATTGCATTGTCGAGCCAGTCACGAGTGTCTTCCATGAACGACTCTTCTGAAATACGCCATCCTAAAGAAGCTGATGGAAATGTTCCATAACGCTCTGCTTCAGCAAATCGGGAAGCACCATCACGACGAATAATTCCAGTGAACAGGTATTTATCTGCATAACCATAATCAACACGACCGAACACGCCAAACAGAGCTGTTTCACCCCAGTACCAAGAGTCTGTTTCTCTCAGGTTATTATTTTCACCCATTCCTAAAGTCCATGTATTTGTGTTCTCTTCAAAAAGATAGTTATACCTTCTTCCTCTAAGAGTTCTGCCAAGTCCGCCTCTAAGTGCATCGGTACCAACAAGAACCGTTAAAGAATGTACATCTTGAAATTTATTCCTATAAGTTAATGTGTTTTGCCACTGCACATTATAACCACTGTTAGCTTCTTCATTAAAAAAGTTAGTATTTGGACTTTCAGAGAACTCAGGGTCTTTTTTACTCATATTGTATCCCCAGAATGTTGTATGATCCAACCCAAAACTTGTGCGGAATGTCAATTCTTTCATGAAATCAATCTCTGCCCAAATATTTCCAAACAGACGGGTATTAACCCAGTAGTTGTCTTTGTTTCTTGTTTCTCGTGCAACGGGGTTTACAAAGTTGCCTGTTCCTGTAATTTTAGAACCAGCCCAATTTCCAAACTCATCCTGAACAGGTACCCATGGTGATGGTCTATATGTATATGAATAGGCATTAGCTTCTGAAGAACTACTTGTAAGTCCCTGATCTTTTGTATAAGTAAACTGAAGGTTTTCACCAATTCTTAGCCAGTCGCGCAAATCAAATGAAGTGTTTATACGTGTCTGATATCTATTGTAGTATGAATGAATAACAGTACCCTGCTGATCGAAATAGTTCAGACCGAGCAGATATTGCCCTCTTCCTGTTCCACCAACTAGTGATAATTGATGATTCTGAATCGGTGCTGTACGGTCAACCTCGCTCCACCAGTCGGTGTCAGAGAATTTAACCATTTGATTATTCGGGAAAGAATAATCGTTGATATTTATATCAGTTCTTCCATTCGCACCATTGGTTGTCATATAGTTAGGAATTTTAGGAGTTGGTCCTGTTCCAAACTGCGGATTTGAGGGGAATCTCTCCTCACCGGTTTCAGGGTTGAACTTAGCATCTCTTATCAGATATGAATTATTCTGTGCCTCCCATTCCAGGTTCAACCTGTCCATGGAGTTTAGCACATCATATCTTTTGGTTGTCTTCTGCACACCATAGTAAGCATCATAAGTTAACTTTGGCTGTCCGGTTCTGGTACCTTTTTTGGTAGTTATCAAAATTACACCGTTTGCAGCCTGAGCTCCATAGATTGCAGCTGATGAAGCATCTTTCAGCACCTGCATACTCTCAATATCATTTGGGTTTAAACTACTTAAGTTCTGATTACGGGTAGCTACACCATCAATAACATAAAGCGGACCGTTATCGTTAACAGTATTCACACCACGGATGCGAACCATAGTTGCTGAACCGGGCGAACCGGTCTGTCCGATATAAACACCGGGAGTTTTACCCTGAAGCTGTTGTGCTGCTGAAGAACCGGTTGTCATCAACAAGTCTTCTGTGTCAACCACTGCAACCGAGCCTGTGATGTCTCTACGGGCCTGAGTACCGTAACCAACCACTACAACTTCTTCAAGTGTTTCCATATCCAACTGAAGAACCACTGTAAGTTTTCTGTTAGTTCCAACAGGAACTTCCTGGGTGGTAAAACCTACATAAGAAAACACCAATACTGAGTTAGCTGAGCTCACATCGAGAGCAAAGTATCCATCAATATCGGTGATAGTTCCATGGGTTGTACCTCTTTCTATAACGTTAACTCCAACCAATGGCTCGCCATCGGCGTCGGTCACAACCCCTGTGACATTTACTTGGGCAAACACGAGGCTTGCGCTCATCATTAAAAGGAGAGAAAACAGTATTCTTCTCATCCCAAAACACAAATGTTTTTCTTTTTGCATAAAATAATGATTAATAGTTCATGAATTAATTTAATGTAATATAGGATTAATTTAACATAACGCGGGTATGAGTGGGTGTTTCTTTTCAATTCTCATAAATCTGTCATCTAACTTGCAAGGCCTTAACTACATTCCAAATGTATGTTTACAATGCAAATATATATAAGGAAATGTTATTTCACAAATATTTTGGTAATTATTTTAATTAAAATTTAATATCACTTAATGCAATGTTAAAAAAATATTTAATCAATCCTAATCTGAATCTGCATTTCACAGCTCTGATTAATATTTTTCAATATCTTTACAATAAAAATAAATCAACCTGTCATGTTTAAAAAAACATATTTAGTAGTTTTAATTTTTATCGGCACAATATCAGTACAGGCACAAGAATTTTTCTGGAGAGTAGGTTTAGATTATTTCTTTGACAATACCGAGTACGCTAAGTCTTCATTTTTGGACTCCGAGACAATGAATGGTGTGTGGTTGAAGCCAGTGGGAACTATTTCATGGAATGATAAACACTCAATTAACGGTGGTGTAAACCTTCTTAAGATTCCGGGAACGGATAAGGTGATTGATAAGGTTAATATTACTATGTATTATCAGTTTGAATCGCCAAAAATCCTTTTCAGAGCCGGCTCATTTCCGAGAAGCGACATTTTGGGTAACTACAATACTTTCTTCTTCAAGGATTCAGTAAATAACTTTATCCCGTTTATGCAGGGGGTATTTATACAGTTTGGCAACAATAAAAATTTTATTAATACATGGTACGATCGCACAGGTTATGCAACACCTACAAGTCACGAGCGTTTTTTTATTGGAATGTCGGGAAAAGTATCTAAAGGACTCTTTTTTGCTGATTTCCAATCATACATGTTTCATAACTCAAACACAAAGCCGGCAACTCCGGGTGAAGGGGTAAGTGAGAATTTACAACTTCAGGCTACTGCGGGAATCGACTACCACTCAGAAAGCGGTTTTAAAGGCCTTCTGGCTGCAGGAACACTTTTGGGGTACGAGAGGGACCGGCGTTACGAAAACGATCTGTATAAGCCGGCTGGTTTTGTGGCAAGGGCAGATGCAGAATTCTATGGTATTGGTACTAAAAACCTGCTCTATTATGGTAATAACCGAATGAGACTTGCCGAAACATTTGGAGGTGATTTGTATTGGGGAACACAATTCCTTCAATCGAGTCCTTATCTGAAAAGCGACTGGTATATTCGTTTAATTGAATCTAATTTTGTGAGTGTGCGTTTCAATCTCAATATGCACCTCAGTGAAGGCAATACTATGCTTCAGCAGATGCTGACTGTATCCGCATCTATAGGAAACAACAGAGGCAAGAGTAGCAAGAGTATTGAATACCCGTGGATGAGGATATTCAAATGATAATAAATGGACTGATTATGCTAAGTGAATGAATATTGATGTACGCTCTCTCTTCTCTAAATTGCGGGTTCGATGACCTTTGCCTGATGTGTCTTCCATAAGTAATATCTCACCCGTCTGAAACTGCCTGATCTCGCCCAGCGAGGTCTCAATCTCAACTCCGCCATCTAACAGCACAATATACTGACGTTGTGGAGCATGATGAAAATCATAATCATAATCGGGTGATACTTTCCTGAATTGAACTATTTTTACATCTATATTTTCAGAAAGAAAGCCAATCTCTCCTTTATCGAACAACTCAATATTTATATCTTCAAATCTTGACTCTCCGTCTTTATCACTATAAACACGTGTTACTTTCATACTTAAACTATTTATTTAATTATAACCATATCCCCGAATTATTTGTTCAGCAGACATTAACCGTTATTATTAAAATGAAAATATTTGGTGCGAGCTTTGCAAATTTATGAAATTGATGTATCTTTGCAGACTCAAAAAGGCCCCGTAGCTCAACTGAATAGAGTATCTGACTACGGATCAGAAGGTT
>CAZYNA010000084.1:0-8547 GCA_964648775.1 uncultured Proteiniphilum sp.
CACTTATAGCCTGATAAGCATGATCATCGCTCATTATGTAAATGATATTCGGGCGTAAGGTATCATTTTCCTTTAATTGATAGGAACTAGTTAATGTAATCGTACAAGCACTTATAAAAGTTAAAGGTGCTATTTTTTGTAAATTGTTAATTATTTTTTTTCTTGCCTGTATCATAAATAGAGGTTTTAAGAAAGTTATATTCTCCCTGGTTCTCTGCGATTTTTACCTTCATGGTTTGTTAAATCGTCACCAAGATCTTCTCTCGCTTTATTTGCAAGACGCTCTAATTCTTCAACTATATCTGGATTGTATTCACTCACATCGTATCTTTCACCAGGGTCTCGCCGCAAGTCATATAAGGCACCATTAATATTATATTGTTCATCAACTATTCCTGGCTGGCCATCAACTCCTGGTTGGAAATCCATATATGTCCTTCCAGGATGGGGAAATACTAGTTTCCAAGAATTATTCCTTACTGCTTCTAGGCTGTTTCTTCTATAATAGTAGTAAAATGATTCTCTTGGAGTTTCATTTAAATTTCCTTCAAGAATTGGTAAAATACTTACTCCATCAATAATGTTGTTTGAAAGTTGAGAATTAGTTATTTCAGCAATTGTTGGTAAAATGTCTATAGCAGACACTAAACTGTTTGAGATAGACCCTTTAGGGATTACGTCCTGCCACATCATTATGCAAGGAACTCTATGGCCTCCTTCAAATGTTGTCCCTTTACCCTCACGTAAACCTCCAGTACTTCCTGCGTGATTACCATAATTTATCCAAGGCCCGTTGTCTGAGGTGAAAATAATAAGCGTGTTTTTAATTATATCAGTATTTTCTAATGTCTCAATTATCACGCCAATACTCCAGTCTATTTCCATCATTACATCACCAAAAAGCCCTTGTTTTGATTTACCTTTAAACTTATCTGAAACATATAACGGAACATGCGGCATTGGATGTGCTAAATAAATGAAGAACGGATTGTCTTTGTTTTTAATTATAAAATCAACAGTTCTATTAGTGAAATTTGTTGTAAACTCTTCTTGATCCTCAGGTGTTATATCTGGAATTATTATCTTTTCTCCCTCAAATAATGGGAGTTCAGGATATGTTCCCGTAGGGTGATGGGGCCACATATCATTAGAATAAGGAATACCATAAAATTCATCAAACCCATGCCTTGTTGGCAAGAACTTTTGTTGTACTCCTAGATGCCACTTTCCATAAGCAGCGGTATTGTAACCCCTCTCTTTTAACATCTCTCCTATAGTCAATTCATCACTTGAGATTCCAATAGTAGATGATGGTCCCAGTGCACCTGAAAAACCAATTCTGTTTGGATAACATCCTGTTAGAAGCCCAGCTCGAGAGGCGCTTGAAACTGCTTGTGGTGAATAATATTGACTGAAAAATAATCCTTCTTTTGCCAGATTATCAATATTTGGAGTACTGTATCCGGTAGCTCCAGTCATTGTAAGATCTCCATATCCCATATCATCTAAATGGACCAGAATAATATTGGGCAATTTGTTTTCTACTTTATTTTGTTTTAGTGATGGAGTGCAGGCAATTGCAACAGAAAAAGCAGTACTGTATACACCTATTTTTATTTTATTGTTCATTTTCATGTTAAGCAAATTATCTGGATAGTGTTGATTTAAATATGATATTCTAAATTTTAGATTTGATATATAGAGAATTTATAAGCATCAATCATTTATTGAGATTAATAAATAATTGATGCTTAAGATACTTACCAACCTGGATTTTGACTCAAATTGACATTTTCTAGAATCTCATCGGCAGGCACAGGCCATAAATAATCTCTATTACTGTTAAAGACTCTGTTTTCGTATAGTTTTCCTTCATGATTTAGAACAGGCTGGTTATTTACAACTTCAGCAATTTTCCATCTTCTAATATCAGAAAGATATTTACCTTCTAGAGCTAACTCTATTCTTCTTTCAAGTCTGATAACTTCACGCATTTCATCTTTGCTTAAAGTTGGTTCTATTTCAGGCATGTTAACAGATGGTCTCTTCCTAATTTTATTCAATGCCCAGTATACTTCAGAAGTAGGATCTGAATGAAACTCATTTAATGCTTCAGCATAATTCAGTAAAACTTCTGCATAACGAATTACTATTGGGTTAATCTCAGAATTTCCAGCAGTAACAACTGTTGTCACGTTATCCGAATAAGATGATAGTTTCTTTTGTCCAAAGCCTGTTGTAACTACATCTTCAGGTCTTGTTATTTTACCATTATATGGATATCCGATACAGACAACTGTTTGATGTAATCTAGGATCTCTGTTTTTGTATGGATTATTAGGATCAAAAAGAGGGGATTCATCTATACTTTGCCCGTCTATCATTAAGTATGAATCAACTAAATCCTTAGTTGGTGCAGGTCTATTTAACATTTGGATGTCATTGTCAAAATGTGTTGTGAAAAATGGCACTTTGTATTGAATATCGAATATAACCTCCTCATTATTTTCATTATCAAGTAGATACATTCCTCTGTAGTCTGGAAAGAGATCGTATACACCAAGATCAATAACTTCTTTTGCTGTTTGTGCGGACTCTTGCCACCTATTATTATAAAGTAATACTCTTGATTTTAATGCTAATGCTGCACCTTTAGTAGCTCTACCAGTATTAGTAGCATTGTAACTTACAGGAAGTAGGCTTGCAGCTATTTCAAGATCAGTAATTATCTGATTTAAGACTTCAGATTTTGAAGTCCTAGGTAAGTCCCCGTGTTTGTCATTGTCTGGAGTCTCAAGAATCAAAGGACAATCACCAAAATTATCAATTAATACTGAGTAATAAATAGATCTAATAAAAAGAGCCTCACCTTTAATTTGATTTTTTTCATCTTCTCCAAATGTAGCTAATTCTATTTTATCTAAAATTGTATTAGCTCTACCAATACCTCTATATGAAGTTCTCCATACATTTAAGAACAAATTACTAGTTGTGGTTCCAGCTCCTCTGCCAATATTTTTAGTGTCATTAGCTTCGTTGTATGCAACAGAGTTAGGAGTGAGCATATCAGTTTCACTATTAAAAATTACCTGTGAGTTATGGAAGTTTTTGTAGCACCCTGTAAGTGCTGCATCAAATTGCTCGTGGTCTAACCAAAATGTTTCTGTACTATATTGATCACTTGGGTTTACATCTAATAATTTATCACATGATATAAATAATACTAGTGCAAATAATATAATGTTTTTATTTCTCATAATACTTCAATTTTAGAATGTGATATTTAATCCTATTGAAACAGTTTTAATAGAAGGGTATTCATAATAGTCACCTCCTTTTATATTCTTCTCTGGATCAAAATCTTTCATCTTTGAAAGAGTGAAAATGTTTTGACCATTTACAAATAGTAGCATATTAGTTAATCCAATACCGTTGATTAAATATTTTGGCATTGAATAAGAGATTTGTAAGTTTTTAAGTCTTAAATATGACGCATCTAATAACCAAAAATCAGAATATGCAAATATATCACTTTGCGATTCTTCATATGTAGTTAAAATTGGTAGTTTGGCATTTGTTCTGTCGGGTCTCCAAGAATTATTAACCCACTCTTCTGTTACTGAAGTTCCAAACCAAAAAGGTACTGCAACAATTCTACTAGGATAGGTGTAAACTCCTTGGACGCCATTGAAGAAACCAGAAATAGTCCAGTTTTTATAACTAAAGCTTAATGAAAAGTCATAGGTGAAATCTGGTAATGCACCACCTTTAATAACTCTATCATCTGCATTTATTACATTATCTCCATTTTGATCTTTATATTTTAGATAGCCTGGTTTTGTAGTTATATTTTGGAATGGACTTTTATCAATTTCTTCTTGTGTTTGAAATATACCATCTGACTCCAGTATAAAATAAGAATCAATAGGATACCCTTCCTTAATTATTGTTGGTGGTGTTTGACCAGAAAATCCAGTGCTGACGATTTCTTGTCCACCTAAGTCCACTACATTATTGACATTATAATTTAGTCCAAAATCTAACTGATAACTAAAGTCATTAATTTTGTTCTGATGTCCTAAACTTATTTCAACTCCTTTATTACTAACAGTTCCCACATTCATTATAGGACCACCTAGGTTTCCCACTTGTGCTGGTAAGTTAACAGTTCTTAGAATGTCGTCAGTTATTTTGTTATACAACTCTATTGTCGCAGATAATTTTTCTCTAAAAAAAACCGCATCTACACCAAAATTTAAAATAGTTGTTGTCTCCCAAGTTATATTTGGGTCATTATATGAAGTAATAGCTGCACCAGGATAAACACTATTTCCAAAATAATAATCTTGTCCAGCATTTATTAAATTAACATAGCGAAAATTACCAATTCTCTCATTACCTAGTGTGCCATAGGAAGACCTAATTTTTAAACCTGAAATCCAGTTGGTATCTTTCAAAAAATCTTCTTGTTCAATTCTCCAAGCAGCAGAAAAGGAAGGGAAAAACCCCCATCTATTTCCTTTAGCAAATCTTGATGAGCCATCATATCTCAAATTTGCTTCAAAAAGATATTTTTGCATATAATTATAATTTAATCTTCCAAAGCCTCCAATCAAAACATTTTTATTAGATGTGCCAGAAACATCAGGGTTTGTAGATCCTGCGTTTAACTCATGTAAATTGTTACCCAGAAATCCTTCTATTGAAGCATTAAAATATCTAGATGAAAACTGTTCATAGCTACTGCCAATTAGCCCAGAAAAATTATGTTCGTCGTAGATGTTTTTTTCCCAACTTAAGGTGTGGAAAAGTGTTAAATTGAAACTTTCATCATCCCTATCCCTAACATGCCTATTCTTATTATCTGTATAATAGTCAACACGTCTTTCTTCCAAAGTTTTGTTTTGATACATATAAATATCAGGAACAAAGCGTTTCTGAAAGCCGTCCAGTTTATTAACACCTGCTTTTGCATGATAATTAAGCCATGGTGCAATTTCAATATCTGTGTATATACTTCCTAGTAGTCTTAAATTATTTGTTTTTAGAAATCCTTCGTCTGCCCATACAAGTGGATGTCTATAAATATTATGTCCAGGAGATCTTACCCATGTGTCAGCATATCTTCCATCTTCTAAATAAGTGGGGTGAAATGCTTGTGCTTTAAAAACCATCTCCATCATAGATGAAGCTGTTGTAGAAGGTTCATCAATAGATCTATGTGTAGCAGATAAATCAGTGCCAATTTTTATTTTATCATTTACTTGAAAATTTACATTGCTTCTAAACGAAAATTTATCACTGCTAGTACCTCTTAAAACTCCTTTTTGATCTAAGTATCCAAAAGATAAAGAGTAGTTGACTTTATTTGCACCACCTGATAGTCTTAAATTGTGTTCATGTATAAATGCGTCATTAAACATTATGTCAAGCCAATCATTGTTAGGGTATGTATAAGGGTCTGTTAGCATGCCTTTCTTATATTCTTCAATAACTAATTCTCCATAATCAACAGTAGCCCTTCCAGCGTTTCTTTGTGCTTGATCTCTCAATTCCATAAATCTTATTGGATCTTTTACTAAATTTGGAAGATATGTTGCTCTTTGAACACCAAAATAGTTGTTATATTGTACGATTGTTTTTCCTTGGCTCCCTTGTTTAGTAGTTATTAAAACGACTCCGTTTGCTGCCCTATTTCCATATATTGATGCAGATGAAGCATCTTTTAATACAGATATACTTTCAATATCATTTGGATTA
This sequence comes from uncultured Proteiniphilum sp., assembly GCA_964648775.1. Classification (GTDB taxonomy): domain Bacteria; phylum Bacteroidota; class Bacteroidia; order Bacteroidales; family Dysgonomonadaceae; genus Proteiniphilum. Next base: position 5,761 of record CAZYNA010000084.1, read on the forward strand.
ACATCAGTGAGTGAAAACTCAATACCATCAACTAAAACAAGAGGATTATTGTCATTTAGAGTCCCTTGTCCTCTAATGCGCAATGTTGCACCATCATTTCCTGGCTGTCCGCCAGCCTGATTTACATATAACCCAGAAACACCTTGCAGTGTTTGAGATGCATTTGTTATAGGTCTATTTTCTAATTTTTCAGTATTAACAGTTGAAACGGCGCCTGTAAGATTAACTTTTTTTTGGACACCATATCCAACAACAACCAATTCTTCTAATGACTGAGCATCCTCGACTAATATTATATTAAAAGTCTGTTGATTAGAAGTGTTAACCTCTTGTTCAAGATATCCTATATATGTGACTCTAACTATTGCCTCTTCTTCAACTTCTAAAGTAAAGATTCCATCGACGTCGGTAACAGTGCCATTGGTAGTGCCTACTTCAATAATATTTGCACCAATAATAGCTTCACCATAAATATCAACAATTTTACCAGTTATTTGTCTTTTTTGTTGTTTAGTACTTATTTCTTCAATTTCTGAGTCAACTTTGTTGTTTTTTTCTATGGAAGATAATAAGATGTGATTACCTTCCATTGTGTAATCTATATCCTTATCGTTTAATAGCCTAATTAATACTTCAGAAACAGCTTTTTCCTTAACCCGAACCGATACTTTTTCATTAGTATTTACCTCATTATTGTAAATGAAGAGATAATCGGTCTGTTTCTCTATTTCATTTAGAACTTCCCTTATAGATGTGTTACGTTTATTGATTGTTACTCTGGCATTTTGTGTATAGCCAACTTCGGCCATCGAGCAGAAAACACATGCAAATAGAAGAATCAATGTTGCTCTCATAATCAATAAAAAATGTTTAAAGGGTATCTTTTCGGTTAAATGATTACCCGTTGAATTGTTTTTATTCATACATTTGTAAATGTTTAAGTTAATACTTTTAGTGAATTTAATTGTGTTGATTTTAAACTTAACCGGCAGATGTTGCAGCAACTGTCGGTTTTCTCTTTTCATTCGTTATTTTATCATAGGCATTTTTTAGTTTTACTGTTATTATCTAATATATATTATCCCTGTTTCTTCATCTCTATCATAAGAAAATTTTATACTCTTCTGCAACACTCTCAATGCGTAGTCAACGCCATCCGACTGTCTGAATTTTCCGGTATAAGTGCGTTGTGGCATATTGTTTGTGTTAATCTGAATGTCAATGTCAAAGTATTTTTCAAGACTAACTAAGATGTCTTCAAGTCTTTTGTTATTAAATGCAATAAGACCATCCTTCCATAGGTATTTATCTGTATCTGAAATATTTGATATTATTAATTGATTATTTTCAAGAGAGCTTTTTTCATTAGGTTTTAATGAAGTTAGCATTCTATCACCATTATAAATATCAACTCCACCTTCAAAAAGACTGGTTTCAAAGTTCTTAAATCTTGAATATGCTTCTACATTAAAAGAAGTTCCGGTAACATGTATGTCTCCTTGGTCTGTTTTTACAATAAATGGTTTTTTAGTGTCACTGCTAACATCAAAGAATCCTTCACCATCAAGATAAACAGTTCTGTTTTCTTTTGAAAATTGTGTCGGATACTTGAACTTAGTGTTAGAATTCAGCCAAATATTACTATTATCTGAGAGAACCATGTTGATTCGTTGTCCCGGAGGAACAATTATTGTGTTATATAATTCAACCGAATCTTTCTTGTTGAATAAATACAGTCCTCCTATAATCAAAGTTATAATAACAGCTGCAACACTACCGGATATCCAGTAATATAGAGATGTCCTTCGGGTTCTGTTATATAATTTATCAGGATTTGTAAGAAGCATTGCATCATATATTTTTCGTTCATCAAGGTATACTTTGAAGTTTTCCTCTGAACTTTCCATCCACTTACGCACTTCCTTTTCTTCAGATAAAGTGGTGGTGCCTTCAAAAAAACGATATAATATGTCTCTGTTCATATAAAAATTATCTATCCTCTATATAAACAACAAATGGGAACGGTGGTACCCTAACACAAAATCGGTTTTTTTAATTAAAATAAATAAAAGAGGATTGAAATCGTAGCAAAATCTCTTAAAGAGTATCGAAGTAGTTGAAGTGCTTTGGATATGTGAAATTCAATGGATTTCTGACTTAAATTGGTCTTTTCGGCAATCTCTTTGTAGGTTAAGCCATGGTTTCTACTTAAAATAAATATTTGTCTGGTTTTTTTAGGCAATTTATTTAATGTCTCATCAATAATTTGTTGAATCTCATCTGAAAATAGAAAAGAGGGGTCACAAGCTTCTAATGTGCTTATCTTAGTCTTTAATACCCATTCAGAGTGGTCCTTCAGCTCAGTTGTAACTCGCTGTTGTATCTGTAAGTGATTAAGGTAATTTAAGCATTTGTTTTTTATAGTGGTTAAAATATATGCAGGTGGATTTGTATCCAGAGGAAGTTCATTTATTTTTTCCCAATAGACAGTAAAAGCCTCTGATGTGAAGTCCTCAGCAACTTGCTGATCTTTCACATAACCCATTGCAAAATGAATAAAACGTTTGTAGTATTCATTAAACAGCGCATTAAACCCTTTTATATCTTTTGGAGGTATCATTTTTGGTGAAAAACTGGGTAAATATATTCATAATTTTTATTGAATTGAATAAATTAACATAAAAGTCTTTCCGTATACCTCATATTAAGATAATTTAATAAACTCGCTCTCAGAATTCATCTGTAAATCATGAGAAGACATATAAATCCAAAAACAAATATCTTCTA
>CAZYNA010000085.1:0-8476 GCA_964648775.1 uncultured Proteiniphilum sp.
TATTCTTCCTTAGCTCAGTTGGTTAGAGCATCTGACTGTTAATCAGAGGGTCCTTGGTTCAAGTCCAAGAGGAAGAGCAATAGAAACGAGCCCTTAGGTTCGTTTTTTTTTAAACAATTCTCATTAACACCTCGTTAAAACAAATATCTGATCGTTCCCTGACTCAGGTATTAAAAAATTAATCCTATTCAAATGAAGAAAATATTAATTGCTTATCGCTTAAAGCCAGAGGGTTTAAAAGCACTGGAAGGTAATTATGACGTAACTCTTCCAAAAGATAAATCCTATTTTACAAAGGAGGAGGTGATGGAGCAGATTGAAGAGTATGATGTTTTCGTTCCAAACTTCAGTTTTTATACGGATAAAGAGATTATAGAAAGAGGTAAGAATCTTGAATTAATCTCAAACTATGGTGTAGGTTTCAATAATATTGATGTTGATTACGCAACTGAAAAAGGTATTGTTGTAACAAACCTGCCAAACAGCACAAGAGAACCAACTGCAGAGCTTGCTTTTGCATTATTGCTGGGTGCTGCCAGACGTATTGGTTATTATGATCGTAAATTACGTACTCCTGAAGGTGTGAGCTGGGGAGTTTATGCAGATAGTGGACTTCCGGTTTATGGAAAGACATTGGGAATCATCGGAATGGGCAGGATAGGGCAGTCGCTTGCCCGAAGAGCTGTTGCTTCCGGAATGGATATTGTGTACCATAACAGAAACAGGTTGGATGAGGCTATCGAGAAGCAATATGATGCTAAGTATGTTTTGATGGATGAACTTCTGACCGGCTCAGATTTCATATCACTAAACGCTCCCTCAACACCCGAGACATACCAATTGATTGGGGAAAAGGAGTTTAATATGATGAAACCTACTGCAGTTTTTATAAATACTGCACGTGGTAATATGGTAAATGAAAAAGATATGATTGCAGCTCTCAGAGGAAATAAAATATGGGCAGCCGGACTTGATGTCTTTGAAAATGAGCCTAACATAGATCCTGAATTGCTGGAGCTGGACAATGTTTTGCTGGCACCGCATGCGGGAACAAAAACAGTTGAGGACAGAATAAATATGTCAATTGAAATGACTCATAACATAGTGGGATTCTATGAGGGTAAATATCCTGTTTCTCGGGTAAATTAGTTTATGACCATACATACACATACATTATCTAATGGACTTAGAATAATCCACAGAGAGTTTCCGTCAGAAGTTTCATATTTTGGAATAGCAATAAACACAGGCACGAGGGATGAATTTCCCGATGAATATGGTATGGCTCATTTCGTAGAGCATATGTTGTTTAAAGGTACAAAACACCGCAAAGCACACCATATAATAAACAGAATGGAGAATGTAGGCGGAGATTTGAATGCATATACAACAAAAGAGGAGACGTTTATTTATGCAACTTTTCTGAAAGAATTCTATCCGCGTGCGGTTGAGCTGCTTAGTGATTTAATATTTAACTCTGTGTTTCAGCCTCAGCAGATAAACAGGGAGAGAGAAGTAATCTTAGATGAAATCGACTCATACGAGGACTCTCCGTCAGAACTTATATTTGATGATTTTGAAAATTTAATGTTCAGGAATCATGAAATAGGGCATAATATACTTGGTAGTGAAGATTCTCTCAAGGATTTTACCACCGAATCACTAAAGGAATTTGTAGCGCGTCAGTATCATCCTTCAAACATGGTTTTATTCTCTTTTGGAAAAACTCCTTTTGCTAAAGTTGTAAAATATACTGAGAAGTATTTTAATATATATGCAGAAAGGGTAGTGAAAAAACAGAGGGTAGCTCCCGGAATTAATAATCCGGTGTCTCAAACAATAAGGAAAAACACGGTTCAGACACATGTTATGCAGGGGTGGCAGTCCTTTAGTATGTTTGATTCTAAAAAATATACTCTATATCTGGTTAATAGTATATTAGGTGGAGGCAGTATGAATAGCAGACTAAATTCATCACTTAGGGAGAAAAACGGATTAGTATATCACGTTGAGTCGAATCTGGCTTTTTATACTGATACAGGACTATTTTCGATATACTTTGCATGCGATCCGAAATTTAAAGATAGATGTATAAGGCTGATAAATAAAGAGATAAAGAAGATAAAGGGGACTGAACTAACGCCTATGCAACTCTCTACAGCTAAACGTCAGTGGAAAGGGCAGCTGGGCATTGCTTCGGAAATTAATGAAAACAGCGCATTGAGTATGGCCAAAAGGTTTCTTCATTTCAATAGTTTTTCATCGTTGGAAGAGATATTTTATAAGGTTGATGAGATAACTTCGCAAGACGTTAAAAATGTGGCAAATGAGTTGTTTTCAACCCGCCCTTTTGAATTAATTTATGAGTAATCTCATTTCATAATTTGAACAATTAACAACAATAGGCGTTTTAATCAAGCTAACTTAATCAAATAAAGTAATTATGAAAAAAATGAGAATTTTGCTGGTAGTAGCAATGCTTGCTATGGTTACAGCAGTAAGCGCACAAATGAATTTAGGAGTTAAAGGTGGAGTAAACATGTCTAACTTCTACGGTGACGAACTTAATGATAATAATGTGAAGATTGGTTTCCACATTGGTCTGGCTGCAGATTATGATTTTACTTACAACTCTGCAATTCAAACCGGGCTGTATTTCTCAACCAAAGGAGCAAAGTATTCAGTTGGAGGAGATAATTCTTCTGTTGAAGCTACCGCAAATCCAATGTATTTGCAGCTACCCATACATTATGCTTATAAGCTTGATGTAACACCTGGAACCAGAATTGTATTTCATGCCGGTCCGTATGCTGCATTTGGAGTAGGTGGCAAATCAAAACTTAGTGCTAGCATAGGAGACAGTGGTGCAGCTCTTGAATCAGAAGTTTTCGGCGATGATGGTTTACTTAAAAGATTCGATGCCGGAGTAGGTTTAGGAGTTGGAGCTGAATTTGGAAGAATGTTAATTGATCTTGGCTGGGATATGGGCTTAGTAAACCTGTCACAGATTGATAATGGTAATATTAAAAACCAAAACGCTTATATGTCTGTGGGATATAAGTTTTAATATTATATCATACTTAAATATAAAAACAGTATTAGAAGACCCTGCAAAGAAATTTGCGGGGTTTTTTATATCCATAGCAAAGATATTACGTGCAATAATCAAAATTATCTAATCCGAAAAACATAAATATTTTGTTTTTATCATTTAGTTAATTTTTAGTGAAAAGCAATAATAGGTATCAATTGTTAATCAAAAGTAGAAATGATTATCTGTTTTGCTATTATACAGCCTCTAATAATGTATATGTGCTAAAATACATGTGGGTTTAAACGATTAATCAAAACTGTTAAAACCCAGTTTTTTTAAAGACATTAAGAAAAATGTGTATATATTTGCAGACTAAATCCTAAATAAATGTTTAACCACAGAAATGAAAATAATTAAAATTTTAATTGTCTAACTAAACTAGTTTTATGAGAAAGAAAATCAATTTTAGTATACTTCTATTGTTTGCAGCAATTGGAAGTATTATCGCACAAACCCAGGTAAGGGGTGTTGTGGTGGAATCAACAGGTGAACCTGTAATAGGTGCATCTATTTTGATTAAAGGAACCGGACAAGGCACTGTAACTGATATTGATGGTGCATTTACTTTGTCGGCTCCTGAAAATGCCACAATAGTAGTTTCATACGTTGGTATGATTACACAAGAACTTCCTGTTAGTACTAATATGAGAGTTGTTCTACAATCAGACTCAGAGCTGCTTGATGAATTGGTGGTTGTAGGTTATGGAACTCAGCGTAGAGAGAATCTTACGGGTGCTGTTTCGAGTGTGAATGTAGAGGATGCTGTTGCAAGTCGCCCGGTTACAGATATTGCTAAAGCTCTTCAGGGAATCTCTCCGGGGCTTACAATTACTAACAGTTATGGTGGAATTGGGACTGAGTCAACTATCAGACTAAGAGGATCAATAGGTTCTATTAACGCTACTACCGGAACATCTCCGCTTATTCTTGTGGATGGTGTAGAAGTCCCGAGTTTGAACCTGATAAACCCAAGTGATATTGAATCTATTTCAGTACTTAAAGATGCCGCTTCTGCTTCTATTTACGGAACAAGAGCTGCATGGGGTGTTATCCTTATTACAACCAAACAAGGTCAGGAAGGAGCTCCGAGAGTTAGCTACTCTAATAACTTTGCGTGGAATACACCAACAACAATGCCGGAGTTGATGTCAACAGTTGATAACGCTGAGTATATTTTGAAAGTTATCAGAAGAACTCAGCCCGACGAGAATGTAGTTTCTAATATTGGATATTCAATTGATGAGTTAGCAATCCAGAAAATGAGAGACTGGGAATCTCAATATGGTGGAATGTCACAGAGCGAGCTTGGTGAAATGCAGCTTGGTCGCGACTTCGAAATCAGAGATGGCAGAACATTCTTTTACAGATCTTTTGATCCGCTTGAAATGTTTACTAAACAGTGGACTCCACAGCAAAATCATGACTTCTCGATATCGGGAGGTGGTTCACGTACTACCTATAACATAGGTTTAGGTTACCTTAGCCAGAGTGGTGTTATGAAAATAAATACCGATGAGTATGAGCGTTATAATGTTACATCAAACACAACCACTAATATTAAAGACTGGTGGAAAGTTAGAACAAATGTAATGTTTACACGTAGTACTAACAGTCAGCCTTACAAGTTTACTTCGGGACAATATGATGCGTGGTTCTACCTGTTGAGATGGCCAAAATGGTATCCATATGAAACATATGAGGGACTTGATTTCCGTTCTTCTGTAACAGACTTAAAACAGTCTAACAGAGAAACAACAACTACAAACTATGTACGTGCAAATATTGGAACTGAATTGATTCCGATAGATAATCTCTCAATCAATCTAGATTACACGTTTGGATTGTGGAACATGTATCAGAAAAGAGACGGTGGTGAAGTTGTTGCATACAATATGTTTGCTGCGGCTCCAATCAGTGCTTACGAATCACTTTATGGAAGTACTCACAACAGAGTTGTACAGTCGTCAAGATACACAATGTCGAATATCTTTAAAGCTTATGCAACTTATAATTTAAATTTGGAAGAAAATCATAACTTCAAATTTATTGCCGGTGTTGATGCTGAAACAAGAGAAAATCTAGGACACTATTCTGAAAGAAGAGATCTGATTGATATCAATATGCCGGAAATTGCACTTGCAACCGGTGATCAGTATGTAAACGGTGTTGCTTTCCATAATGACTTTGCTGCTGCTGGTGTATTTGGAAGGATTAACTACGATTACATGGGGAAATATCTTCTTGAAGTAAACGCCCGTTACGACGGATCGTCAAGATTCCCTAAAGGAAAAAAATGGGCACTTTTCCCATCGGCTTCAGCAGGATGGAGAATCTCTGAGGAAGCGTTTATGGAGTGGGCAAGACCAAGTCTTTCTAACCTAATGGTTAGAGGTTCGTGGGGTACGATCGGTAACCAGGATGTTGCTGCCAACTCATTTATCTCTACTATGGCTTCAGGAAACTCAGGATGGGTAATGAATAGAGTTAATCAGCTTTATTTGGGAGCTCCTTCAGTATTATCTCCGGAATTAACCTGGGAGAGAGTAACTACTTATAATATAGGATTAAACGCTGGTTTCCTTAATAACCGTTTGAACTTTCTTGTCGACTATTATAAGAGAATCACTTCAGATATGCACACAGCAGGAGAGGCGTTACCATCTTCATTTGGCGCCACTGCTCCAATGATTAATTTTGGTGAACTTACTGCTACAGGATTTGAGTTTGGTGTTAATTATAATCACCAGTTTGCAAACGGTCTTCAAATGGGACTATCAGCTTCTTTATCCAATGTTAAAGAGGTAATAACAGAGTTCAACGAAGAGGCTAATAATATTTATGCAAACTATAAAGGAAGAGTTTTAGGTGAAATATGGGGATATGAAACCGACAGACTGTTTCAGGAAAGTGATTTCAATGCTGATGGAACTTTAAAAGATGGTATACCTTCACAGGCTTTATATGAGTCGGGAGCATTTACATTTGGCCCCGGTGATGTGAAGTATAAAGACCTTGACGGTGACGGAGAAATTACTTATGGCTCTAACTCAATAGATGATCATGGCGACTTGAAAGTTATTGGAAACTCACTTCCACGCATGGAATATAACTTCTCTATCGATCTTGCTTACAAGAATTTTGATATGAGAGCATTCTTCCAAGGTGTAGGCTCACGCGACTACTGGGCATATGGTTCGGTTGCAATACCTACAGGTGGATCGGGATATGCAGATGGTGCTTTTGCTCACTTCCTGGATTACTGGACTCCTCAGAATACTGACGCCTTTTATCCAAACCCAAGTAATAACGCATGGATTAGCAATGGAAACAACTTCCTGCGCCAGACTCGTTATCTGCAAAATATGGCTTACTTGAGACTTAAGAACTTAACAGTAGGGTATACATTGCCTTCAGCCTGGCTTCAGGCAATCAAATTCCAGAGCGCTCGTATTTATGTGAGTGGTGAGAATCTTTTTGAATTTGACAATATGACAATACCTGTAGACCCGGAAAGTACTGCTTATAAAGCCGACTTTACTGGTGAAAGCTGGTCGTTCGGTAGGAGTTATCCGTTTTCAAGAACTCTTTCTATAGGTATGCAAGTAAATTTTTAAATTAATAGATTATGAAAAAAATAAATATATTTAGTGTCTTTTTAATTGCACTGTTATTTGTAGGTTGCGAAGACTTCTTAACTAGAGATCCTCTTGACAGAATAACAGATACTCCTCAGTTTTGGAATAGTGAGGATAATATCAGGACCTATACAATAGGCCTGTATGATCAGTATTTTGAAGGATGGCGCTCAAGCTGGTCAAGAACTGACTGGTATTCAGAGACAAATATTGCCGATTGGACTGATAATAACACTCAGAATGCAGCAACATTCTTTACAAGGGTTGCTCCTGCTACAGATGCAACTAACTGGAGATTCGTAAACCTGAGAAGGGTAAATATTTTAATTGACAGAGTTGCTAACTCTGATTTGCCTGATGAGGCCAAGAATCACTGGGTAGGAGTTGGACGTTTTCTAAGAGCTTTAGAATATCATAAGCTTGTTTCAAAATATGGCGATGTGCCATGGTTTGAAGCTCCATTAGAAAGTAATGATATGGAAGAGCTGTATAAAGAACGCCAACCAAGAGTTTCAGTTATGGATAATGTGAAAGCAGACCTTGAGTTTGCCAACAACAATATCAGATTATCTGATGGTGTTTCTCGTTTAACTATAAACAAGGACGTTTCTCTTGCATATACGGCAAAAGTAATGTTGTTTGAGGGAACATGGCAGAAGTATCGTGAAAACAATACGGCAAAAGCAACTGAGTATCTGACTATGGCTAAAGATGCTGCAGCGCAGATTATCTCAAGTAATAGATATTCGCTTACACCTAACTTTAAAGATCTTACAACATCTGTATCTCTTGCCGGTAATTCCGAGGTAATTTTATACAGGGAGTACGAAGAGGGTGTTTTGATGCATAGTTTAATGTCATTCCAGAATACTGAAGCACAAGGAAATAGTCCTTCAAGAAGTTTGATTGAGAACTATCTGTCTACAAACGGACTTCCTATCACACAGGATGAGAATGATCTTTACAGAGGTGACAAGTGGTTTTATGATGAAATTGCAGATCGCGATCCTCGTTTGCATGCAATTATCGATACAGATGGTTTAAGATTAAATGGTGTTGCTACAATTTATGCATCTTCAGGTTACTTTACAAACAAGTTTGTAAATGAATCTCTAATTAATCTCCCTGGTGGTATGAGTAGCACTAATATTACAGATGCACCTGTTATGAAACTAAATGAAGTAATGATGAATTACATCGAAGCAGCTGTAGAATTATCAGCCTTAGGAGCATACACATTAACACAAAATGATTTCGATATATCTATTAATGAATTAAGAAGTCGTCCAAGTACAGATATGCCACCTGTTACTTTAACAGGAAGTAGTCTTAGTGTTGGCGGAGTTATAATTAATGATCCTGAACGTGATGCAGACGTGAGTCCGTTGATTTGGGAAGTGAGAAGAGAAAGAAGAAGTGAGCTTGCATATGAAGGAAATCGTTTCAATGATATCAGAAGATGGGGCAAATTAGAGTATGCTGACATGGTGCTCAATCCTAAAGTGAATCTTGGAGCATGGGTTGACAAGCCAAGATATGTTCAGTGGTATAACGAAGAGTTCTCTCCATCAGTTCCTATAACTATCGAGGATCTTGATAATATTCGTCTTGACAGAGAAGGTAATGCCGGATATATCAAGCCAATTTCTTCAGAGGCGCTTATGCGTACATATGCTGAAAAGGATTATCTATATCCAATTCCAATTGATCAGATTACACTTTATGAAACCAAGGGTGTAACATTATC
>CAZYNA010000086.1:0-8384 GCA_964648775.1 uncultured Proteiniphilum sp.
GTCCTAACTGACTCAACATCAATTAGGACTTTAATTATTTGGTACTCGGAGCGGGACTTGAACCCGCACAGCCTTAATGGCCACAAGATTTTAAGTCTTGCGTGTCTACCATTCCACCATCCGAGCGGACCTATAGTTCAAGGCGGGACTTTCAAAATGTTTCAGAAAAAACGTCCCTCACCAAATAAATTGTTTTTATGAGCGGAAGACGAGACTCGAACTCGCGACCCCAACCTTGGCAAGGTTGTGCTCTACCAACTGAGCTACTTCCGCAATGCGTTTATTAACTCTCGCTTGAGTCTTTTGCTTTTTGCGACTGCAAATGTAAAGATGTTTATTCTATTTTCAAAGTTTTTTGAACACTTTTTGCATAAAGTGTGTAAATTTTATTTTGATACTGTACTTGTTTCAACAATTTCCTGCGAAGTTGAGTACGTAAGCCTTTTAGCATAACTGATAAAGAAGCCGGTCAAAAGAAGGTTCAGACACATTGCAAGAACTGAAACAACTAATAGTACACCTCCTAAATTATATCCAATTGCAATAAACAATACACCTGCACCTACTTCACCTCTGGTAAACATACCAATAGAAACTGCAAGTCGCTCTGAAATTTTCCGGTCACGATAGAAAAACAACGGAAATAGTTTACCAATATTTGAAATAACTGTAACAACAACTACATGAAAAATGATAACTCCCCAAGGGAGCATAGGTATCTGAGATATCACTGAAGATGACATTGCTGCCTGAACATCAAAATCCACACCTATAAACAGAGGCATACTCATTCCAACAAGTAACATGAACAGATACGAAATACCATTTTCAACTTTCACATCCAGTTTATTATGAACCAGGTTGTGTTCTTTCCTCATTAGTATCCCTAAAATGAATGCAGGCAAAAGAATCTCTATATGAATTCCACCGTCACTTCCGTAAAAATATGTGGTCAGCCTATAAAGAACATCAATGAAAACAAATAATAATACTGAATAGAATAGAATTGCTTTCCAGTCCTGTCTAATATTTAAAGAGTTCATCTTTTTCCATCCAAGCCAAATCAGCACAGTTGCCACCATAAGTATAACAAACATTTGCCAACGCATACCTATCATAAGAATCTGAAGTGGTATCATCAGGATAATTGTATCCAGATCGTCGAAAATGGCAAGCACCTGCACTTTTTTATAAACCCAGGTATGTCTTAAGCCGGCGGCCGCAAGCATGGTAAACAATATTCCGGCGGAGGTTGGTGCTGCAAATCTGCTTAACAGAAATGTCTCTTTCCATGCATCTCCACTTTTCCACAAAAGCATCTCGGGTGCAACAGCAAACAGATAATACAGTGCAACAAGTATCCAGGGAAATGCGGCAGCGCCCATTGCCACACCATAGTCCACTGTATAGTTTCGCCACTGTTTTTTATTAATTTCAAACTCGCGACCAACATTTATCATTATAAATGCAAGTGAAACATAAAGCAGCGAGTCGGTAATTGTTTTAAATACGGGAAAATTGTCTCCGAAAATGTGCGGAACAATTTGAGATAACACTAAACCAATAACAAGTAAAAACGAAAATAAATATACTTTTCTCATCAATAGTGAGTTAGATATGTAGCTTAATATAAGCTGGATTTGCCTCTAAAAACTGAGTTAATAAAACATATTTAACTATTATATTGTTCAGATAAAGTTTCTAAAAATTAATTAACAACATAAAACAACCCGGGTTGTATCTGCTCTATAGTATACCGCTGCAATGCCTCTTTTGATGGTCCCGACTCAGCATTTCCTAATCCATGCATTGTTACAAAAACAGAGCCGCATGTATTGCACTTCGCTTTGCCATCACTAAGCGGCTCTATCTTTATACTTTTATTATCCTCAAACGGACAAGTAAGGTCGTAAGCAAAAATAGTATTCCCGGAAAGGTCGGCAACAAAAAGCAATCCTGCATAACCAATCCTGTCGTTTGTACGACGCTTCTCTGTAAATGTTTTATACGCTAGTGGCTCCCTCAACTCAAAATCAAGCCCGTTAAGGTCTACCGTGAAGTTAACAGGAGCCCATGGTATTGTATATAATGGAGCTTCCTCACCGCAAGATGCAGAAAGAAATATAACAGATATAAGTATAAATAATCTTCTATAAAACAGCTCCATCCAGTATTATATCAATATTAACCAATTCTTCTTTGGTGAAGGAAAGATTTTTTAATGCATTCAGATTGTCCTGTAGCTGCTTAACGTTTCTTGTCCCTACAATTAATGAGGTCACTCTCTCATCTCTTAAAGCCCATGCGAGTGCCATTTCAGCCATAGTCTGACCTCTCTCTTTTGCTACTTCATTAAGCTTTATCACTTTATTCACCAAATCAGATGTCACCTGCTCTTTTCTTAGAAAACCGGCCGGGTCTGATGCTCGTGACACCTCAGGGATTCCGTTTAAATACTTATCTGTCAATAAACCTTGTGCCAAAGGCGAGAATCCAATAAATCCCGACCCAAACTCTTTTGTTATATTAAGTATTTCTTTTTCGGGTACACGGTTAAGCATACTGTACTTATCCTGAAATATCAGGCAAGGAACATCCCTCTCTTTTAGGTAGTTCATTGCAATACGTGCCTGAATTGGCGGATATTTTGAAATCCCAATGTATAATGCTTTCCCTTGTCGTACAATATCTACCAATGCCTGTATAGTCTCTTCAACAGGTGTGTCAGGGTCGTATCGATGGGTATAGAAAATATCAAAGTAATCAAGTCCGGTTCGCTTAAGACTCTGATTTATACTTGCCATAAGATATTTTCTTGAAGAGCCATCTCCATAGGGACCATCCCACATAAGATGTCCTGCTTTTGAAGATATTATCATTTCATCACGATGTGATGATAGATTTTCCTTTAATATTTTCCCGAAATTTGTTTCTGCTGAACCTGGAGGGGGGCCGTAATTATTTGCCAGATCAAAATGAGTAACACCTTGCTCAAAAGCATGAATAACCATATCTCTGGCCATGTTGTAATCATCAATAAAGCCAAAATTATGCCATAGCCCCAGTGATATTTTGGGTAGCTGTAATCCACTAACTCCACAGTAAGAGTAATTCATAATATATGTTTTTTAATGGTTGATAATACTACTTCATCTTCTTTTCCAGCTCGCTGTCACTCAGCAAACTAACTATCTTCTGACCATCAGGTGTATATGAAGGTGATGGTGATGCAAACAATTCACTCACTATTAATAACATCTCTTCCCCTGTAAGTGTTCGGCCATAAGGAATTGCTGTCAGTCTTGCCAGTGAGAGGGCAATCGACTCCTGAATTTCAGCTTTAATATCACTCCCTGTTTCCATGCTATTTTTTATCATTGAGCTAATAAGATTTGCAGGATTGCTGTTTTCTATCTCTGAAGGGACGCCTTGAATTGCAAAACTGTTATTCCCCAAATTACTTAACTCAAATCCAAGAGCTTCAAGATCTTCCATTATTGAAGGCAAGGCAGCCGATTCTGCAGCCGAAAGCTCCATAATCTCCGGAAATAAAACCCGCTGAGATACTCCTCTCTTATCCTTAATTTGTAATAAGTATTTATCGAATAGTATCCTAATATGAGCCTTATGCTGATCAATTATCATCAAGCCGGACTTAACTGAAGTTAGAATATATTTTTGTTTATACTGGTAATGCTCTGGCAACATCTCACTTTGAGGCAGACTGAGGTTTGTCTCCACCACAATATCATCATTTGGCTTCTCCTGTTCAAAATCCTTATAAAGCTGTTCCCAGTCGAATGCAGGGGCAGTAGCTCTGTGACCTCCTGTATAGGAAGTTTTGAAAGGATTATACTCAGGATCCACACTCACTTTTGGCATCGATGTGTTGTGAGTTGGATCATAAACAGGTATCTCAGGAGCATCATCCCGGTCGAAATCAATAGTTGGTACTGCATTAAACTTTCCCAGCGACTCTTTTACGGTCACCATTAATATTTGCCATAGTGCCTGTTCATTTTCAAACTTTACTTCTGTTTTAGTTGGATGAATATTTACATCAATCGATTCGGGATCAATCTGAAAGTATATAAAGTAACTCGGTTTTTCCTTAGCCCCAATCAGATGGTTGAAGGCAGTCATAACTGCGCTGTGAAAGTAGGGGTGACGAATATATCTGTTGTTTACGAAGAAAAACTGACTCACTCTGCTCTTTTTGGCATATTCAGGCCTCGAAACATATCCATGTATTTTACCTAACGAAGTTTCCTCTTCAATTTCGATAAGCTGCTGATTAATACCTTTTCCGGCAAGCTGTACAATACGCTGCCTCAATCCGGTTATAGGCAAATGCAAAGTCTCGATATCGTTTTCAAATAAAGTGAACTCAATATCCGGATGAACAAGAGCAATCCTTTCTATTTCATTA
Source organism: uncultured Proteiniphilum sp. (assembly GCA_964648775.1). Classification (GTDB taxonomy): domain Bacteria; phylum Bacteroidota; class Bacteroidia; order Bacteroidales; family Dysgonomonadaceae; genus Proteiniphilum. Next base: position 4,430 of record CAZYNA010000086.1, read on the forward strand.
AATATATTGCGGCGTTCAGTTTCATTGGATTTAAGGAACTTCCTTCTTGCGGGAACATTATAAAATATATTCTTTACCGAAATCGAAGTACCTTTACTAAAAGAAATCATCTCCTGCTTTTCCAGCCTCGAACCGGAGATTGATATCAGCGTACCTAATTCATCTTCTATTCTTCTGCTTTTTACTTCAACATGTGCAATAGCTGCAATAGAGGGTAATGCCTCACCCCTGAAACCCATTGTTGTAAGGGCAAACAGATCCTCTGCCCGTTCAATTTTTGAAGTTGCGTGTCTTTCAAAAGCCATTCTTGCATCAGTTGCAGACATACCTTTCCCATCATCTATTACCTGAATAAGGGTCCTACCCGCATCTTTAATGGATATTTGAATATGTTCGGCTCCTGCATCTATAGAGTTCTCCACAAGCTCCTTAATTACAGAAGCAGGACGTTGTATAACTTCACCCGCAGCAATCTGGTTAGCAATTGAGTCGGGCAAAAGATGAATAATATCAGACATATCAGAAAAAAATTATCTCAGTAACCAGAAGAAGAAAATACCGAAAAGTATAACTGCAACTACAATCAGTATCCAGTTATTAGTCAGAAATGTATTTCTTCCCGACTCCATTCTGTCGTGTCGTTTTCGCAGGTGTTTTGTTTGAGAAACGAACTCCGATTTAAAATCAGTTTTTTCCTTATACTCCTTTTCGGGCAAAATCCCCATCTCCCTTTTAACAGCTTCCACACGCTTTTGAACATGTTCTTTCATCTGCTCCTTTTCAGGATTATAGAGTATGGGTTTATAGTTGAACTTTCGCGGTTTCCTATTATTGTAGAAAAAAAAGGCTGCCATATCAATTTTGGTTTTTTAGTGATTACTTATTCTGAATAGTACTCACAAATATAAATATTATAATAGGATTGACAAAACGTGATCTAAAGTGTTATGTCTTCTCTCTCAAATCGTCGGGCGGGCGCTTCAACTTCATCAGATTGTCTCCTGGTATTACTCCTGAATATATCAGCGGCATTTGCGGGACGAAGATAATCCAGCCATACAAACCCGTCAAGCCTGTCTTCATTTGGCTGCAACAGATGCAGTGGGGTTGTAACACCCGAAGAAGCAGGCCACATCTTTAGTTTCTGAATTTGCTCATTTTCTATATCCATCGATAAATAGGGACTTTCTGATCTGTTTAACCCGATAATTGTACTGTCTTTTTCAACAAGATAATACAGAGATACAGCGTTCCCTTCCACAAGAACATTATAAATTTCACCATCGCGGAAATAGGCTGTCAAATCGCGACCGGACAACTGGTTATACTGTGTATCTTCCATTCTGTCCTGAATCACAAGTGCGTAATCCTTAACTAAAGCTTTGTCTATAGTAGAGTCGTTTAGATGTATTTCTATCTGATAACCTAATATCTGGTTGTTTTCGTTCCATAGCACCGGATCTCCATGCATATATATAATAGAGTCACGTGATGAATAGTGCATCGAATCACTAATACCCTGAATATCTGCCCTGTAAAACCTGACACCATAATATGCTTTAACATCACGGTAAACCGAATCGGTTATCATTATTAGTGTGTCACCATGTAAAAACAAACTATCAGTTTGAGAATAGTCGATAACAAAGGCCGAATCTGCTGCCAGTCCATACTCTGTCTTTTCATTATAAAATCCATAGTTGCCTCGCAAAATAGCTTTCTGTTCCTTATCTTCGAGGAACATATCGCCATACACCTCTCCAACTCCCGAATCTCTGTTATAATAGATAGTATCTCCAATAAGAACTTTCATGCCGTCATTGCTGTAAACCTCTGAGCGGTCGAGTAGTCTCGAATCCTCCGTTAATGTATTATACCATCCGTTATCAGTATGAATATATCCACTATCAGAAACAATTCTTGAAGGACCAAGGATATCAGCAATTTTAGATTCGGTATTATATTTTAGTGTATCGGCATAAATAGTGTAATCCTCATTTATAAGCTTTACACTATCGCTAAAAAGGGCTTCTTTTGTGATTGTAGAGTATTGTCCCCAGTATGAGGTAAGCACATTTTCATCATCAACCAGCATTCCTCCATCAAAATAATATCCAAGATTGGTTATCCTGTCGTAATCAAGACTATCTGTAAACAGTGTTGCCGTCTGATCTTCCATTCTTATGTTATCACGAAGTCGCGCCAAACGAGTATTACCATCGTAGTGCAGATAGTCGCCATAAACAAAGATGGTGTCACCCTGTTCCATACTTACGTTCCCAAAAGCTTCAAATGAATTTATCTGCTGATAAACATAAGCACTGTCGCAGTACATATATGCTCCTTCATGGTAAAATATAACGTCGCCGGTAAAAATCTCAGCATCAAAACCCTCTCTCTTACTCAGCAATTCTGCCTGTCGCAGTTCTATCAGGCGTGTCACCTCAGTATTATCAGGTACTTGAATTGTCGTGTCCTGCTTAGATGGAGGTATCTGACCTTTAACCGTAACGGAAATAATTAATAAAATAGTAAGTAGAGTTACTTTATCCATCCTTCATATTTGAATTCACATCTCTGCCATTCGGGATCGATTCTCACATAAGTTGTCCTTATTTTTTCCTGTAGCCATTCATCAATAAGACTTTGCTGTCTTGCATTCTCAGCCATCTGCTTAACAACCTGATAATCATTGTTTATATTTGCTCTGTGACCTTCATTCCTGTCTGTAATCAAAATCATAGCAGCAACCTGCTTGCCTTTATTATTAAGCATCAAAAAGGGCTCAGACATTTCTCCTACCTTCATTTCTCCTGCAATTTTTGCTATATCCTGATCCAGCTCATTAAGTGCAAAGCGTGGCGTCCCGGAATTTACACTTCTGGGAGTATTATTAACCATTATACCTTTATTATTCCTAGTGTCAGTATCTGAAGAGAGATATGTCGCTGCCTCATCAAAACTGATTTTTTTATCAACAATTCCGCTTCTGATAGAATCAAGACGAACCAGTGCTGTGTCAAGCGACTCCTGAGGCACTTTAGGTTTCAAAAGGATATGACGGAATTTAGCCAAATCACCCCTTCGCTCAATAAGCTGAATTATGTGAAAGCCATACTCTGATTCTACAACATTTGAAACTTTATTTGGATCATTCAGGGCAAATGCTACGTTGGCGAATTCAGGATCAAGGTCTATCCGAGACATAAAATCCAGCTCACCGCCTTTAATCGCCGATCCATCTTCTGAATGGAGCAGAGCTAAAGTAGAGAATTCCCTTTCTCCGCTATTTATCTGTTCGGTATACTCTCTTAATCTTGCCTTAACCAGGTCGGTTTCTTCAAGTGGAATTTCGGGCTCTACAGTAATAATCTGCACTTGCAGTGTTGTTGGAATAAAGGGTAAACTGTCTTGCGGTAGACTGTTATAGTACTTCCGAATCTCGGATGGCGTTAACTGTATGTTACTGAAATGCTTTTGCTGAACACCTTCAATCAGCTGCTGTTCACGCAACTGAACACGGAGGTCCTCCCTTATAGCAGATAATTTTTTACCGTAATACTCCTCAAGTCTTTCAACCGATCCGCTGTTAGCAATATAGTTATTTACATAATATTCAAGCTGACGATTGACATTTGCTTCAGACACCTCTATACTATCCAGCTTAGCCTGATCAAGGAACAACTTTTGAATTGCAAGCTGCTCAGGAATAAAGCAGTAAGGATCTCCTTCAATTCGCTGATTTTGAATGAGCATCTCCTTTCTGAATTCTTCAACCTCCGACTTCAAAATGGCTTCGTCGCCAACAACCCAGACTATCTCGTCAATAATATTATTTTGAGCGCTAACATGCTGAGTTGCAACTAATGCAATTAATAGGAATAGTAATGATATGTTATATTTCATAAAACAAAATCTGATTATTTATATCGACGTAAAAGTAGTTATAATACCC
>CAZYNA010000087.1:0-8243 GCA_964648775.1 uncultured Proteiniphilum sp.
GTCATGAAAGGTGCAAAGTGTAATTTAAATATATTGTGTTGCTAAGCGTTAAAATGCAATTTAGGTTAATGATTTTTGATTTTCTTGCTACTTACATATTTAATATCATGTGTATATTGTTAGCTAAAAAGTGTAAATTAAACACCATTTAAACTTATTGATTTAATCTAAAAGCTAAAAAATGTATCAAAAAAGAGCGTTAGATAAAAAAATGTTATATATTTGCAGTTGCAAGTTATATCTATATTTATGTTAAATCGGAGCTAGGGTAATATCGAAAAATTTATAGTCAATATATCAGTTGAAAAACTTTGAAATGTAGGAAACTACTCATTCTATTTCTCAGCTATACAGCGAATACATTCCATTGAATTATATATAATTTAAAAAGTAGTGTTTATGAGAAAAAAATTAATTTTGTTGACATCCCTTATTTTCTTTGGATTTGGGATATTGATGGCGCAGACAAATGTCCGCGGTACAGTGGTTGACGACCTTGGAGATCCTATAGTAGGGGCTACAATCCTAATAAAGGGCACCGTTCAGGGAACTATTACCAATATTGACGGAGAGTTTAATTTAACTGCACCTACCGGTGGAGTTTTAACAGTTTCGTATGTTGGAATGATAACACAGGAGGTTGATGTTGCACCAAATTTAAACATTGTGCTCCTGACCGACATACATATGTTGGACGAAGTGATTGCTGTTGCGTATGGAACTTCAACTCGTTCTACGTTTACAGGGTCTGCTGCTGTAGTTAATACAGAGGCGATTGAAAAAAGACCGATTACAAATATTACCTCAATGCTTGAAGGTAATGCATCAGGAGTTCAAACTACATCAGCGCTTGGACAACCAGGTTCATCTTCTTCTATCAGAATTAGAGGATTTGGTTCGGTTAACGCATCAAATGCTCCATTGTATGTGCTGGATGGCGCTGTTTATAATGGAAGTATTGGTGATATTAACCCAAATGATATTGAGTCTATTTCAATATTAAAAGATGCTGCTTCAACATCGCTTTATGGTTCGAGTGCAGGAAATGGTGTTATATTGATTACGACTAAAAAAGGTAGGAATGCTGCCCGTATTAATCTTAATATGACCCAAGGATTTTCTAATAGAGCTTATAACGATTATGATAGAATTGATGTTTGGGATTATTATCCAATGCAATGGAAGTTGCTTAAAAATAGTCATATAACTTCAGGAGCAACTCCTCAGGAGGCTGCTCAAAATGCCTCAAACGAGATAGTAGGTAAGTTAATTTATAATCCGTTTGCAAATGTTGCAGATAATAATGTTGTAGGAACTGATGGAAATTTAACCTCTGCAGCTAACAGGCTGTTATGGGGTGATGACCTTGATTGGGAAAATGCTGCTTATCAAACAGGACATCGTCAGGAATATAATCTAAGCTATAGCTCCATGACTGATAAGAGCGATACTTACGCTTCGGTTGGTTACCTTGATGACACCGGATATATGCTAAAGACTGACTTTGAGCGTTATTCCGGTCGCCTTAATTATAACATTGCTCCTCGTAAGTGGGTTAAAACAGGTTTGAATCTATATCTTTCCAAAACTCAATCTAATTATTCTACGTCAGAATCTTCAAGCTCAAGTTCATATAATAACCTTGCAAGATTTGTTAGAGTAATGGCTCCTATTTACCCTATTCATAAGCATGATCGTCAAACAGGTGCTTATCTTGATCAGTTTGGTAATCCAACTACTAATCCCAATGAGTATGTTTATGACTACGATGGCAACCGATTGTCGAGCGTTGGTAGAGATGCCGTTGCTGAAACAGAGTTTAATATGAGAGATATCTCGAGAGTGGGAACAACTGCAAGAACGTATATTACTTTTATACCAGTTGAAGGCTTAAATTTAACAGCAAACTACGGTATTGAGAATACAGATATCAGGCGTAAGGTTTACGAAAACCCATATGTTGGGGATGGTACTGCAGGACCCGGAAGGTTGAATATTCTTTCTACAAGGACTCGTTCAGAGACTTTTAATCAGCTGGCTTCTTATGCTAAAACAATTAATGCTCACTCTTTTGATCTACTCTTAGGTCATGAAAGTTATTCATATCAATATGATTATTACTACTCAATGAAAACAGCAGAGATTGTTGAAGGTGTTTATGATTATCCGAACTTTATAAATATTAGCAGCCTTTCTTCTTATACAAATACCTATCGTAAAGAAGGGTATTTTTCAAGATTAAATTATAATTATAACGACCTGTATTATCTTACTCTGTCATACAGAAGAGACGGAAGTTCGAGATTTGCTAAAGATAAGAGATGGGGTAACTTTTTCTCTGTTGGTGGGTCATGGAGAATAAGCGAAGAGGACTTCATGTCTGATATAGCTTGGGTAAATAATCTCAGATTGAGAGGTTCGTATGGGGAGACAGGTAATGATGATATACTGGATGAGGATGGTTATACTTCATATTATCCATATCAAACTTTATATAGTATTGGTATTAATAATGGTGACGAAGCCGGTGCATACTTCTCAGATCTGGCAAATATTAATTTAGTTTGGGAGTCGCAGGTTTCTTCTGATATAGCTTTGGAATTTACTGTTTTTGATAAGTTGTCAGGGAATCTTGAGTGGTTTAGGAAAGACTCTCGCGATCTGTTGTTTCCGGTATCAATACCTGCATCTACAGGGGTAACATCTCAGATTAGAAATATTGGTAAGGTTAGAAACGAAGGATTTGAGATAGGGCTTGATTATCAGGTGTTGAGAAATAGTGATTGGAGGATATCGGTTGGAGCAAATGCAACAATCTTAAAGAATAAGATAGTTTCCTTGCCTGAAGATAATCGTGAGAATGGAATTATTTCAGGAAGTAAAAAATTGTTTGAAGGCAAATCGATGTATGAATTCTGGCTCAGGCAATGGTATGGCGTAGATCCTGCAACAGGTGATGGCTTGTATTATCTTGATATCGACGCTTATAATGAGGCGGATGAGGCTGGTAAAGCGAATATTGATAAAACGGTAGTTGAAATTAATGGTGAGAGGCTGACCAATAGCTATAATAATGCCAAATACGATTTTAGTGGCAGATCTATTCCTAACTTTTATGGTGGGTTTAACTTAAATGTTGGTTACAAAGGCTTCGAACTATCATCTGTATTCTCTTACGCTGTGGGTGGACAAGTTCTGGATAACACGTATGCCATATTAATGGGTACGGGTTCATTTGGTGAGGCGATGCATACTGATGTTAAGAAGGCATGGAGAAATCCCGGAGATATTACTGAGGTACCGCGATTAGATAACAACACTGTTCATTCAACTAATATTGGTCAAGCTTACTCTACTCGTTGGTTGGTGTCAGGTAATTATCTTAACCTGAGATCAGTTACATTAAGTTACGATCTTCCAAAAAGTATTGTAAGAAACTTCGATTTAGACAATTTAAGACTCTATCTAAGTGGCGAAAACCTGTTGATGTTTAAGGCCAGAAATGGTTTAAATCCTCAGGGTAACTATAGCGGTATTACATATCATGAATATATGCCTGCGCGTATTTTCACTTTTGGTTTAAATTTAACATTATAAATATCGGATTATTATGAAATATAATAAAACAATAATATTTAGCCTGGTAGTTTCAATTTTATTAATGATGCCGGGGTGTGCAGATGATTTTTTGGATACGGTGCCTACAAGCTCTGTTTCAGCACCAACAATATCAGAAACATTAAGTGGTTTGTATTTGGCTGTTAATGGAATTCATAGGAAGATGGTTTCTCAGGATCTTGGTAACCAGGGAATGGGAAGTGAGCCGGGATTTATGCTGTCTCGTGATGCGCATGGTGATGATATGACATGGGATACACAAACTTGGCACAGAACACACTTAACATGGGATATTAACACTAATCCGAGTTCATCATATAACTTAGGTATATGGAGAACTTATTATCAGTTTATTCTGAATGCGAACATGATTCTTGAAAATCTTGAAGCAAACTTCGGAGATTCGCAGGATCCAATGGCAGAACATATTAGAGGTGAATGTCTGGCAATTAGGGCCTGGTCGCATTTTCAACTCGTTCAGTATTATGCAAAGCGTTATGCATCGGGAGGTAGTAACAGTCAACCTGGTGTACCATATCGCGAAAGTTCAGAAGCTACTGAAATGGCACGACACTCTGTTGAGGAGGTTTATACATTTATTAATAGAGATTTGGATGAAGCCTTAACTTTGCTGCAGGGTTACAAACCAAATGATATTAACCATTATACTGAAAAGGTAATTCATGGTCTTAAGGCTCGGGTTGCTTTAACTCAGCATAGATATCCTGAGGCAGCCGCATCGGCAGTGAAAGCAATAGAGGTGGCAGAAAGTGAAGGTCATTCACTTATGACAGTAAGCCAGTTAATGCATGGGTTCGCTGATATCAGTTTAGATACTAAAGAGGCTATGTATGCAGCACTAACTAAGAATGACCAGACTGTATACTTTTATTCTTTTTATGCTTATATGTCATGGAATTTTAATTCAGGCTCAATTAGAACAGGGATTAAATGTATTAGTCAGAGTACATACGATTTAATGTCAGATACAGATTTAAGAAGAGAGTGGTGGGATCCTACAGGAGAGGCTGATGTGCCCGCAACAAGTTATAATAAGAGACCATATCAAAACAGGAAGTTCACTGCACGATCTACTGCAGATGCAGTTGGGGATGTTGCTTTTATGAGAATCTCTGAAATGTATTTGATTGCAGCTGAGGCTTATGCCAGAGCGGGACAAGATGCAAATGCTAAACAATATCTGGAGGATTTTGTATTAAACAGAGACCCTGAATATACAGATTTGGGTAATTCCGGCGATGCATTAGCAGAGGAAGTTATGACACACCGTAGGATTGAGCTGTGGGGAGAAGGTTTCAGATGGTTTGATTTGAAGCGTCTTAATTTGCCGGTAGTTCGTTCGGGAGATAATTTTAATATTACATTCTGTGGTTTCTTGCAGAAAAATCAGAATGAGGATGGTTGGTATTATGAAATACCAAAGATTGAGACTGACTTTAATCCATTAATGGAAACCAACTATTAGTTATATTATCTTTATAACTCTACTTTCATTTTTTTAAGCCGGCCAGTTTAACTGGTCGGCTTTTTTAATGGACACTTTTTTTTTATTAGTTGTTAATGATTGGAAAACACAAATTGGAGTACTTTTGTGTCTATTTAATATAGATAAAGTTGATACTTAGTTAAAATTGTCAGAAAAAGAGCTTAATTGTTGCATAATGGTTTTTAAAGACCTATTTTTGCAAACAATTTTCATGTATAGATTGTTAGGTTAAGTAATTGTTAAAATGGCTGAGAGGGATGTGCAGTTTGTATTTGAAAGTATATGGCACATGTTATAATAGTTTGTTATAAAAGTGTCTGTTATTTCTACTCTTTGGCATATTTTGGCAAAAAAATATACCAAAATATATGTATATAAAATAAATAGTCTATATTTGCGAGTTGATTTATTTCTATACAAATGTTAATGTGATAGATTAGTTGAGTTGATTATGACTTTATGGTAAACCACATTGTTACCGTATGCTAATTCGAACAATATGTACAGAATATAATAATATAATGAAAGTGTTTAATTAAAAAGTAGAGTTTATGAAAAGAAAGCTAACTATGATTTTAGCCCTATTCTTTATTGGGATAGGATTAGTAGTTGCTCAAACTCAAGTACGTGGTACTGTAGTTGATGAAACAGGGATTCCTGTTATCGGAGCAACAATTCAAATTCAGGGAACTACACAGGGAACAGTTACCGATTATGACGGTAATTTTAACTTAGCTGCTCCTGCGGGTGGCACGTTAATCATTTCTTATGTAGGTTATATTACACAAGAGGTGCCAGTAAGTGCCAATGTTAACATAACTCTTGCTCCGGATACAGAGGTGCTGGATGAGGTTATTGTTGTGGCATATGGTACTTCAACAAGAGGAACATTTACCGGTTCTGCCGGAGTGGTTGACTCTGAGAGATTGGAAATGAGACAGATTTCAAACGTTTCTAACGCTCTTTCGGGTAATGTTGCCGGAGTTCAGATTCTGAGCGGTGATGGACAGCCAGGCTCTTCAGCTACAGTTCGTATTAGAGGTGTTGGATCTATTAATGCAGGTATGGATCCTTTATATGTGGTTGACGGTATTCCGTTTGACGGAGATCTTTCGTCTCTTAACCCATCTGATATTGAGTCGATGACAGTACTTAAAGACGCTGCTTCAACTGCTCTTTATGGTGCGCGTGGTGCTAACGGTATCATTATGATAACAACTAAACAGGGTAAAGGAAGATCTACAGTTAGTGTTGAGGCCAGATATGGTGTTAACTCACGTTCTATCAGAAACTATGATGTTTTAACAAGTCCGCAAAATTATCTTGAGCAATCGTATCAGGCTATTTATAATGCAGGTATTTATAACTTGAATTATGATCCGGTTCGCGCAAACAGATATGCAAACCAGATGATTACAACTGATGCTGAAGGTGGTTCCGGATACACTATTTATACTCTTCCGGAAGGTGAGCTGCTTATTGGAACTAACGGTAAGTTGAATCCTAATGCAGTTTTAGGATATAACGATGGTGATTATTTCTATACTCCTGACAATTGGGCGAACGAAACGTTTAGCAATAATCCACGTCAGGAATATAATATTTCAATTTCTGGTGGTAACGACCGTGGTAATCACTATATCTCATTTGGTTATCTAAACGACCAGGGAGTTGTTTCAAATTCCGGTTTCGAAAGATTCTCAACTCGTTTTAATGGAGATTTCAAAGTAAAAGAGTGGTTAAAGGTTGGAGCTAATATGAACTATAACTTCTCTGATAGTCGTTTCTCAGACGAGAATACTTCTACAAGCTCGTCAGGAAACGCATTCTTTATTGCAAACTATATTGCTCCAATATATCCAATGTACGTAAGAAATGGTGCTGATCAGCAGATTGCTACTCTTAACGGTAAAACTGTATATGACTACGGTGATGGACAGAGCACAAACTTCTCTAGAAGATTTATGTCGATAGCTAACCCGGCTGGTGACTTATTGTTTGGTCTTACTAACTATGCAATGGATATTTTCAACAGTAGCTGGTATGCAGAGCTTACTCCGGTTGAAGGGCTTACTCTTACTGCAAAATATGGTTTGAACGTTAATAACCGTAAATATAGCGACTTAGGTAATGCATATATGGGACAAAGTGCTTCTTATGGTGGTACAGCTTATCAACAGCTCAACAGATACTATGGTTTCAACCAGCAATATCTTGCACACTATACTTATGCATTAGATCATCTTAATAACTTCGACTTAACAGCCGGTTATGATGAATATTCATATAGCAATCAGATGATGTTTGCTTCAGGACAGAATCTATACAATCCTGAAAGCTATTATGTAAGTAATGCTATTGATAATCTAAGAGGTGGTGGTACATTAAATGAGTATTCAACACGCGGTATTATTGCGCGTTTGAACTACTCTCACGATGATAAATATTTTGGAAATATTGCATTCAGAAGAGATGCTTCTTCTCGTTTCCACCCTGATAAAAGATGGGGTAACTTCTGGTCTGCCAGTGGTGCCTGGATGATGAGTGATGAGGATTTCCTTAATGATGTAGACTGGATTAATATGCTTAAACTTAAAGCTTCATTTGGTCAGCAGGGTAACGATAACATCGGTAACTACTATGCTTGGTTAGACCAATTTAGAATGACTGGCGCTGATGGTGTGTTTGCTGATGGTGCTCTAATTTATAAAGGTAATCCTGAGCTTTCATGGGAGACTTCTACATCTTATAACTTAGGATTTGACTATGCATTTTTTAATAATACATTAAGCGGTAGCTTGGAGTATTTTGGTAGAAAATCAGGAGACATGTTATATAACAAACCAACTGCAGGTAGTTTAGGCTATACAGCAGTTCCTATGAATATTGGATCTATGACCAACTCAGGTGTTGAACTTGACGTTAACTGGACAGCAGTTAATACTCGTGACATAAACTGGGATGTTTACTTTAATGCTACTTCAATTAAAAACCGTATTAATGAGCTGCACCCTGACCTTGATGGACAGATGATTGACGGAACCCGTATTTATGAAGAAGGTGAATCAATGTATCGTATGTACCTTGTTGAATATGGTGGTGTAAATGCTGAAACAGG
>CAZYNA010000088.1:0-7968 GCA_964648775.1 uncultured Proteiniphilum sp.
AAACTTTTCCTTGCAAGAAAGTATTTTGTATTCCTATTCAGGATATCTCCTCCTTCATTATCAACTAAGCCAATTAAACAGTGTGTATCTGTTGAGTAATCATATATAAACTCCTTTACCAAGGTAAAGTTTTTTATGTCAGAAGTATTGTTTACATGAAACCTTGGACCGTCGCAGGGGATTATTTTATCTCCAAGCTGAATATGATCTTCATCGTAGTATGAAATATCCAGGCTAAGATTAATTTTATCAAGTACTAAGCTCGAAAGAGTTTCCAGATCAATTCCCGGCTTTTCAAAGAACTTTAATACAAAGCCGTTTCGAATATCAGACGAGAAGAATTCTTTATCGTTTACTTCATACATCTCTTCTAAAATGGTAACTGTAACCTCCTCGGCAGAGTGTGCCATCTTTCTGTATTTGAGTGATTCGTGTACAATCTTATAAATACTGGCTGGCTGTGGTCCAAACAGGCTTGGTCGCGCAATAATAATCTCTTCCCCTATTCCCACTATAATATCTGCATTTCTCCCCATCATGGGGTACAGCAGATTGAAATGCTCAATTACAACTCTTCGTTTTTTCTTAAGAAGCATTTGTACATAATTAACAATCTCATACATCTGGGTAAATGCCATCTGAAACCTTACATCAATATGAAATGTTGTAGCCTCATCCGCTTCCTGAAAAGAGTGTCTTACCTGCATCATTCTACGTGGATTCACTATATCATCGTCGTTGGATAACTGTAGCCCGGGAAACATCCCTTTTATCAGCGATGACTTACCGGCACCTGCGTCTCCCACTACTCCTATTAGCAGATCGTCATGATTGAGATGTCTGTGAGATATTTGCTCTCCCAGAAACAGTAGCCTCTCTCTCCCTCTGGGAGCAAAGTATTGCGAAGAGACCATATAATCCTGTATAAAATTGTGCATACGCTCTGTTTAATAAGTTGTTTATTTGATCAGATAGATAATTGCTAAAGACTGAACTTATAGTTCATTAGTGGTGCATGTTGTTGTGCGCCATATACATCCGTTTCACCAAGTCCGCCCGAGGGCAAAGGCCTCACAATTGTTATTTTAACCGCTTTTGCAGGGTCAAAATATATAAGACTAATTATATCCGACTCCGGGATATTATAAAGAGAGGCAAACATATTTTTATTAAATAGTTCTGCTTCTTTCACTCTTTCATAAAAATCAAACTCCTTGAAGATTATATCGAATGTTAGTTCGTACGGACCTGAATTCTTGCTCCTGATAACAGAAGCTACTTCTGTTAAGTTGTATTTCATTATATATTCTAAATTAAAATTCGATTTATAAATTAGCTAAACTCAATATATTCAACCGGAAACAGTTCTGACGGGTGGTCTGCTTTAAGAAGATGGTATATATTAAATTCATATACTTCGCCCATTTTGCAATCTGATGGCGAAAACGGAAAAGCAAGATTACCGGCAGTAGAAATTCTTCCTTCATATCCATAGTGAAGTAAGGTGCTTCTTGCAAAACCACAAATTGTGTCGGCCTGTTCCTGAGTGTCAGCCACTGCTTCAATTATAATCATTAGCTCATTGCCTGCTTGTGCTTCAGTATCGGGAAACATTCCCATCACACCGTTTTTCCCATATATTTTAAAATCCAGGAAAAACTTATTTATACCATATGCTTCAAAATTATTTTTCACCCTGTCTGTTACACTTTCTGTAATGCTTTCAATTTTTGAAATCATTATCGGATCTTTTACTCCTGCACACGAAATTGTTCTGTATCCAACAAGTTTTACGCCCTCCAGCTTCAGGAAATAGTTGTCAGTGGGCTCAAACCTGCTTCCACTCACCTTTACTTTATTATCATCAATTTGTTCAAATTTTGCTTCATGCAGATTGATGGCACCTCCGGGTCCGGGTAATATATATGGGTTTGATTTTTCGTAGAGTGTATGTGCTGCAACCGATAGGGTTGTACATTTACGCAAAGGAGATAATGGTTCAAGCACGAAGCTGTCATTTCTTAGGTATCCAAACATGCTGTCGCTTCCACTTCCCGGAAGAGCCGCAATTGCAGCACATTCAAGAATTTTTCCCATATGTATTGCCAGTCCTTTGTTGAAGCCCTCTTTTACTGCAAGTGCTGCAAAAACCGATGGGTCGTATGCCCTCCCCGCGATAATTAAATCAGCACCATTGTTTAATGCTTCAATAAATGGCTCCTCACCCATTTGGGCTACAATTCTAATCGACTCATCTATATCTTGCTCGCTAATCTCTTTTGCCGGATATAAAGGTGAAATATTTCCCTCTATGTGATTCTTTTTAATGAAATCTTTATCAAGCTCAGACTGTATAACTGCTGTTTTAAACGATAGTTTTTTCTCTTCAACAATCTCTTTAACTATGTCAATAACAAAGTTTACATGAGGTCTTCCACCACTACCTCCGGCAGTACCAATAATAAGCGGAATACCTGCTTCAAGTGCTGCCGGAATCATTATTTCAAGATCTCTTTTTATTGAATTTTTATCAGTAAATGATTTGCCGGCACCCAAATAATATGGTCCCGGATCTGTCGATCCGCCATCAACAGCTATTACATGAGGTTTGCGTTTCATTCCCTCAATAAAGGAATCCATTGGAAATCCGTATCCAAGAATTGCTGTTGGCGATAAAACTCTTAATTCTTTCATTGGGTTATTTTCTAAATTTTTATATTATTTAAGAGCCAGTATCCTACTCATCTCATTGTAAACTATCATATATCCTTCGTCAACTCCCATGCCGGGTTTGGCGAGAATTTGAGTTGGTTTAGTTGCCATAGCGATATGAGAACATATCTCTGCCGAACGGTTTGTTTCGTTGCAAGTACCTCCCAGATATGCACCTACTCCATGATTCTTACAGTAAAGTACAGCCTCTATACTATTATTTATTCCACCTAAATCGGGGGTTTTTATCTGCATCATATGGCCAGCCTTAGCACTCGTGAAATCGATAATATCCTGTAGGGTATTGCACCATTCATCTGCAACTATCTCCACATTTATCTTTTTTGACTCCATTTTTTCTCTCAATATACGAAGAGCATCAATCTGAGCCTGTTTCCCTCCCATATCAACAGGTCCTTCAACCCTAAGTTGAAACGGCCTCACAATTTCTTCTATCTCACCCATATAATCTGTAATTGCATCCAGATCATTATTGAAAACCACACCCAAGGTGCCATACACATCAATATGTATAACCGGATTATAGTTTTCTGTGTTTCTCATTTTTATGATTCTATCTCGAAGCCATTTAAGGTACTCTTTTACTTTAATACCCTTCTCCCCCGTTTTGCTTTCGGGATGATTAAAAAGTGCGTGAGGCAGCACATCAGCACCTTTCATTATCATTTTGTCAGCATTAATATATCTGTCGTCGCCCGATTGAGAGAAAATAGGAATCATTGTGTCCGAAACTTCAGTGCCATATTCGTCAGCTATTACCTGCGACATAAGCACCGAACGACTTTTTGCAACTGCATCCAGGCATGCTTGTGTTACACCATAGCGTATTGCTGTATGATATGCCCTTCCTGTTGATGGATTAATTGCTTTGTCAACCTTTTCTGCCATTTCACGGAATGATGTTATCTCTTTCCCCACATACAACGGGGCAATATTTTCTTCAATTATTGGTATAAACCTATCAGCCAGAAACAGAGGGTCACGTCCGCCCGCTCCGGAATACTGAACAGCTGCACAGTCGCCATACGCAATCGCTCCATTTTCAAGAATAAACATAATGGAAATCGATTCGCCGCCCTGGCGAACGTTCGAAAATCCTTCTGTTACAGGATTTCCCTCATAAAAAGCTCCGTCGCTTTTTGCTCCCAGCTTTATGGCTTGCTGATCATCAAAGTAGAAGCCCGTTTTTCCTGCAGCACATATTAATTTAGTTATTTTCATGATCTGTTATTTAACTTTTAGTTGATTTGGTATAAGTATATATTTATTTTGGCCTTCCCACAAGGAAACCTTTACCAATTGCATAAACATCATCAATTACCATCTGAATGCTTACATTCCTTCTTTCAAATTTTGCTCTCTCTTCAAGCTTCTGTCTATGGAAATCGATAATATCCTGAGTAAATGGCAGGTTACCCGTGTCAATTAGTCTCACAGCTCCTGTATTGTCGCGTGCAGGCATCACCTTGCCGGCATTAAAGCGACTTGGCGCAAAGGGAATATCAATTACACCTGCCTCAAACGCGGCAACTGTTCCTACGGCAAAATCACCTTTGCCCAACTCTTCTACTTTATCAATTATGCAATGTACCTCTTTCTGTATCAGTTCACTTTCTGCCTCAACTGCAGGTATATGTCTCAGGTCCTGATCCTTTAGCATTGATACGAGTTGTTTTGTTGCACGCAAACCGGATGCATTAGCTTCTTTGGTAGGAACTCCCATTGCTTCGTGCGGAGTTTTAACAATCACTTTTGTAGCTTTTGCAAGTACTGCAGCTGCAGCTCCCCACGATATTACTCCAAATGCTTTTGCTTCATCTTGCGGAAATCCACCCATCCATTGGTGGAAAACAGTAGTTACTCTTACATCGTTGAAGCCAAATTTATCCAGATATTCACGTGTAAGTGAGTAAAGTGAGTTGATTGCGGCTACATCCTGAATTAGATTTCCCGACTGCCCATATCCAACCGTAATATCTTTTACTCCCTGCGTTGCGGCCAAAAGAGATTCAAGAATTGCAACAGATGTTGAAATACATGGCGAAATAAGAGTGCCTGTTAATGGACCGAATGGTTCTCTGTTAATCGAAACTCCCGCTTCCTCATACATTCCAATCAGTCTGTCTGTATACTGCCAATAAGCAATTGTTTCTTCAATAGAATGATTTTTGGAGTATGGTATATTATAAGAAATACCACCACCTTCAAAAGATGTAAATCCACCTGCAACAGATAACTCAGTTAAAAGCCGGGCATCGGGAGTGCCATGGCGAACCTGAACTGGCTTTTTTAAAGATGAGGTTACTTTCCTGCAAATATCGATGCCATAATTAACAATAGGAAATCCATTTAACATTGAACGACCAGTTTCCAGACTCTTCTGAATACCCGTATCTGCCTCTTTATATCTGTTGAGGCGGGTATAGCTGTCAACAGTTGTAGGTAGAAGATCTGCTTCACCTTCTGTTTCCAGATATTGAAGCAGTTTTATATGCTCCTCATGAAGTGCCACACCGGCCCGGGGTTGAATTAAAGTTTTGTTTTCCTTTTCGGCATCAGCCAGCTTGAGACCAAATCTCTTCTCGGGTTCTATAGATTTCTGATATACCACAACAGAGTCAAAATCCACCTCTTTACCGGTGCTCCATTGCTTTAAAACCTCTTCTCGCTCTGCTAAAAAAGCATCTTCTGGTATTTTCTTATTGCAAATTTTCATTCTGTTTGTTTTATATGTTTATTGTATTGATATCTTGTTTCATTAATGTTAAAGCTAAATCGGGGTATGAATTACATAATAGTCCCATTGAAGAGAATATGTATTTTCTGTCAATCATGTATTTGGGTTTTTTAGGCATTGCAAATTCAAATCCATTAGCATCAGGTTTGATTCCATCAAGTATTAATTCCGGTCTCTTTGAATTCACAATTATTCCGCCTATGCCAATAACTGTTGAGATTTCCGACAAATCCTTTCCGGTTAAAGTATAAACTTGTCCCAGAGGGGTATATGCCGTACGGTATCTGCCTACATGTCTTTTAGCTGCAATTCTAACTGCCCCTCTTGCAACTATTTCCTCAATTTTCTGTTCAGTAGAGTTTGGCAATGCGAGTGATTCGGGGTTATTTATGCATCTTGTAATCCATTTGCTAACTTCGTCCTTATTGGCATTAAGCTCCTCTGCTACCAGTTCAATGTCAAGCTCATTAGTTAGTGATTGCAATGTATATCGCATACCAATGTCACCTTCAACAGTTCGTTTGCTCACAGGTTCCGGTAATCCTTTCTGAATTACATTTGATATTGTGGGATGCCCCTTTGCAATTGAATAAACATCAGTTGTTGCACCACCTATATCAACAGCCATCAGCTCTCCCAGACCTTTCTCTTTTGCTGTGCCCAGACTAAGCAGTTCGCAAGCATTTAAAACAGCTAAAGGTGTTGGAATAATATCTTCCTTGCATAAATTCTGAATTCCACTCAATCCTTTTGCATCTATAATCCTGCTGATAAAAAGCCTCTTTATCTCTTTTCTTGCCGGTTCAATATTGAGTTCATTAAATTCGGGCATCACATTCTCGGTTATAACAAAAGACTTCCCTGAATTAGTGAAAATTTCTTCAATTTCAAATGAAGCACTTTTATTGCCTGCAACAATTATCGTGAATGGCCTGTCAATTTCAGAGAGAGTTTGTGCATTAGAGATTATTACCTCTTTATTACCGCCATCTATGCCTCCACAAAGCAGCACCAGATCGGGGTTAATATCATATATCTCTTTTTTCTCTGCCTTCGATATCTCAAATGCATAACTACTCACAACTTTTGCTCCTGCACTCGCTGCCGCAAGCTTAGCAGCTTTTGATGTCAGTTCAGGAACCAGTCCCAGTGCCACCATTTTCAATCCACCAGCCGCACTGCTGCAGCAGAGCAGCTCATCGTAATTGAATTTGCCCGTTGTTTCTTCAAGTTTCCTGAGAGCAGACATAAAACCATTCATCACATCATCCTCAATTGTGGTAAAAGCTGCTGAAGTTGCTATAATTTTTTGCTCTGTGGTATTAATAGCAGTCAGCTTGGTATATGTGCTTCCAATGTCTGCAGTGAGAATATTCATATCTCAAATAATTCGTCTAAGTCAGCTATGCTAGTCTCAACGTCCGTTCCGGGAGGATAAACTCTTGTGAACCCCATTGCGAGGAATCGTTGTTTAACTTCATCAAAATCCTGTTTACCAACAACCAGATTACCACCTACGAGCAGAGGAATATCATTCAATCCTGCTTCATCGCACTTTTCACGTAGTCCCTGGCAATCAATTTCTCCGTGGCCATAAAGCGATGATACCAAAATTGCATCTGCATTTGTTTCGATAGCTGCATCAATATATTCTTCCTGATCAACCATCACTCCCAGGTTTATCACCTTGAATCCTGCTTCCTCAAGTTTAAATGTTAGGATTTTGTTGCCAATTGCATGTACATCAGATCCGATTACGCCCGTAACTATGGTCTTTTCATTCCTTAAATGTTTTCCATTATTCATAGCCTGTTTTTCATTAAAAAATCTATGACACAAAGATACTGTTTATAAACAACATTTACAAAGCAAATGTCTTTGTAAAAACAGCTGTTTTTGTGAGTTTACCTGTTTCTTTGGTTCATACTTTATTCATGTTTTGTTCATACCTCGTTCGTACCTCGTTCGTACCTGGTTCGAACAGACACGAATTAAGTGCGGTTAAAGTATAATTATATAGCAAACAATTATTATCTTTGGGTAATCTTTAGACTGGTAAGATATTGAGAAAACGGTTTGCCTTGTCATTTATGGAGATGGATGAAGTTAAATACTGAGAAATACATATAGAAACGCATTTTGCCAATTTGGCTTTACGAATAACATCAGAAAAAAATAATGGAAGAGATTATTAATAACTTCTAATACAGCTCGTTGCACTTATTCAAAAAATTGTAAAGAGTTGAAAATTAAATTGGAGGACACAAAAATGACAATTAATGACCAGCCGAAAAATATTAATGTGAAGAAGAAGAGAGGTTGTTTAAGTGCTAGCTTAATAATTTTGTTAATTTTAATTTTACTCATTCTACTTGCTCCTGTTGTATTTGGAGTTGGGATTGTAACACTATTGGGCACTCTTTTAAGTTCAGTAGGCTTGAATCTGCCCAGCATCAACACGGATTCAGATTCTTTTATTACAGATAAATCTTCATATA